>NZ_JVGV01000028.1:0-18422 GCF_001076775.1 Streptococcus pseudopneumoniae | reverse complement strand
TTTCATAATAAAAACACCCCAAAAGTTAGATTTTTTCTGTCTAACTTTTGGGGTGCAGTTCAATTCGGGTTCCTTGCTTTTTAAAATCGTATGTTATAGACTATTACTTTTCTTTACTTAAGTGAATGACTTGGTCATAGTGTTTTAAGTCTTCTTCCGTGTAGTGGTGAATGACTTCAATGACTGTTTGAGGTAGGGAGAAGAGCAAGTCGCTAATTTTTCTGCTATTTTCCGAGTCAAGATTGGCCTTAATCTCATCTGCTAAGATGAGTTGGCTATCATGGTAGAGGGCTCGAGCGATTTCGAGGCGTTGTTTCTCGCCACCAGACAGACTATCATTGCTGAGCGTTCGATTTTTCAAATGTTCTAATCCTGTTTTTTTGAGGATATGATTTAAAGTCTCTGGATTTTTATCTAGTCCTAGAAGGATATTGTCGTCCAGAGATAGCGTGTCAAAGTAATGGCTATCTTGGAGGATATAGGAACTAAAGCTTGTGATTTCTTTACGTGACAGGTTTTGACCAGCAAAGCTAATCTGTCCACTTGTTGATGTCTCTTTTCCATGAATGATATTGAGCAGGGTTGTTTTACCAGAGCCACTTTCCCCGATAATGGCGATTTTTTCTCCTTGCTTGATGTGTATGGAAATCGGAGATAAGAGGATATTCCCATCTTTTTCAAGGGAGATGGTGTTAAGTTGGATAGGGAAAATATTTTCTATGCTTCTAGGAGAGGTGGAGTCAGACTGGCCCAAAAGTTCTTGGTATTTGTTGAGAAGAGTTCGAGTAGCTTTTCGGGTGTTGGTAAAGTAAGCCAACTCTTGGAATTGATAGCCGATATTATGGGAAACTAGATAGATGGCCACAAAACTCGCCGCATCTAAATAATTATAGTAGGTCATAAAGCCACCGATGACGATTGGTGTGACAGAACAAAAGGCATCGATGCTATTGATCAAGAGACTGTTTAAAGTTCGTTGCTTTTCATAGTTAATTTCGGTATCTAGACTGGTTTGTAATTGCTTTTGATAGCGAGCAAAAAAGTAGTCTTGCCCCTGATAATGGCGAATTTGTTGGCTACCACCAATAAAATTTGTCAAGCTTGCTAAGTAGCTCTGGTTAACAGTGGACCGCTTTTCAGAAAGTGAATCCAAACGCTTTGATCCGATAGCACTGCAGAGTACAGGAAAGGAGTAGAAGAGGATGAAAATCAAGCCCAGGTAAAAATTGGTCCATAGGGCATAGAGAATGGACACAGTGGTAAAGCCCAGAGAAGAAATGATGATGATCGTTGGCTCAATATAGTTTTCTTCTAGTTGCTTGACGTCGTTTTCTAGGTCGGACAAGATATCTTTTTCATCAATCTCATAACTGTTTAAAAATCGCTTGAAAATAGCACTCTTGATTCCATATTTGAAGTCAGTAATCAAACGAGCGTAGTAATAACGTTTCCCAGCCAAACCCAGTAAGAGGATGAGATTACCAAGGATTCCTAAAATCAAAACTTTCCAAAGAAGGCCTAGTTCTTGATTGGTAAAACTAGCAACAATATTTTGAACAAGGGCTGGTGTGATAATTGCTTCCAGCCAAGTAATGGCAATAGAAAAGAAGTAAAGTATGAGGTGCTTCTTAGTAACAAATCTTTTCAGCATAAAGAGTTGCCCTCCTTATCGATATACATGTAATCAATTTTAAAGTTATTATACTCTTTTTTATTAAATACTTCATATTAAAAATGTAAGTCCTGAGAACGAAAAAAGTCTAGCGAGTTATTGTCGCTAGACTTTAAAACTATTGCAAATTAACCTTGTTTCTCAAGATGTAGTAGGTTCCGAGGTAAAATATAGCTATGAATATGAGTTCTTCAATAATACTCGTACTTGCTCCCATATAGAAATTATCATTAAATCCTGCAAGTGAATTGACATAGAAGTTCGCACTGGTATTGAAGAAGACTTCTACAAATCCAATGACGATTTGGATACCGATATAAGCTACAATGGCTAGTGCGGTACGGTATTCATTGAACAGTTGTCCGATGGAAATAGCCAAGTAGATGCAGAGGATTCCTGAGATGGTATTTAGTAGGAAGGATACCCCTATAAGAGAGAGTTGAGGAAGGAATGTTCCTACAAGTGGAATCAACTCAGAATTTGATATCCATTCTGGAACCGTTATGGTAACAATAATAAAAGCGCTTAGAGCTAGTACAGTGGAGCTAAGGATAGACCAAATGAAGGCTCCAACTAATTTGGCTGTGATGATATGGTGTTCAGAAACTGGCAAGGTCAAGGTCAGATAGCCTTGTCGGTCATAGACACTACCTTTGAATCGTTTAATAATCAAGAAAATGGTTGAAATCCCAAGTGTAATCATCAATCCACCAAAGACGAGAGCCAGAAAGAAAAGTAAGACAGGTTGGCTATCTTTGAAAGATACATAATTATAATAGTGTCCTTGCATTCCTATGGGAACGGAAAGAACTAGCACGGCAGCGTAAAGGGCTAAATACCACTTGTTGACATTTTTAAATTCGTAGCGAACTAAATTCCAAAACATAATAATCTCCTTTGCTTAGGCCTTAAATTCCTGACGGAAGAGCTGGTCAATGGATTCACCAGACTCATAGCGAATATCATCTACATTTCCTTGACGGACGACTTTTCCGTCCTTAAGGAAGACAATTTCATCCAAGATTGGCTCGATATCAGAAATCAAGTGGGTAGAAATCAAAACGGTAGAAGTTGGGGAGTAGTTGTTGATAATGGTATTGAGGATATACTCACGGGCTGCTGGATCCACTCCACCAATGGGTTCGTCCAGAACATAGAGACGAGCATCACGGCTCATAACCAAAATCAGTTGTACCTTTTCCTTGTTCCCTTTTGATAATTTCTTGAGACGACTATTTTCATCAATGCCGAGGTCTGCAAGTAGATGATGGGCGCGTTCAAGATTGAAATCTTTATAGAAGGTCTTGAAGTAGGTTAGGGCTTCTTTGACCTTCATTTGTTCATTGAGATAGGTCGTATCTGGCAAATAAGCTACGATAGCCTTGGTTGCTGGGCTTGGGTCCATATCGTTGATAAGGACACGTCCTTGATCTGGTTGTAAGAGGCCATTGATGAGTTTAATCAAGGTTGTTTTTCCTGAGCCGTTTGGGCCGAGGAGACCGACAATTTTTCCAGCTGGGATGTCAAGAGAAACATTTTCAAGGGCTGGGGTTGCTCCATAAGATTTGGATACATTTTCAAATGCTAGTAATGACATAGGCTTAAACTCCTTTAATATAATCGCCGACTACGCCTGGTAGTTCTTCTTTTTCATAGCCAAAATGGGTCATGGAGGAAACGAAGTGTTCCAATTCTTCTTCCGATAATTGTTTGCGCGATTGGGCGATTAGCTCCTTATCCTCAGTCACAAATCGTCCAGTTGTTCGCTTACTGTAGACAAATCCTTCTCGTTCAAGGTCTGATAAGGCTCTTTGGATGGTGTTTGGATTGACACCAGCCTCGCTAGCCAGCTCTCGCACGGTTGGAAGTTGTTGATTGGGTTCCAGTGTATGGGAAACAATCTGAAGCTTGATTTTCTCCATAATCTGTAAATAGATGGGTTTTTTGTTGTCAAATGTCCAGGACATCTTGGTCTCCTTTCTTTTATCCTTTTGTCTTAATTAAATAATACAACGAAACAAAAAACTTGTCAAGCAAAAAGAAGAATTGTTTTGGGAATCGCTTAAAAAATGGTATAATGAAAAGAAAACGATAAGGAGGGAAAGGATGCGTTGTCCAAAATGTGGGGCTACCAAGTCAAGTGTTATCGATAGTCGCCAAGCAGAAGAAGGGAACACTATTCGTAGAAGACGTGAGTGCGATGAATGCCAACACCGTTTTACAACCTACGAACGAGTAGAAGAAAGAACCTTAGTGGTTGTTAAAAAAGATGGCACACGGGAACAATTCTCTAGAGATAAAATCTTTAATGGAATTATCCGCTCAGCCCAGAAACGTCCTGTGTCAAGTGATGAAATCAACATGGTAGTCAATCGTATCGAACAGAAACTCCGTGGTCGAAATGAAAATGAAATTCAAAGTGAGGACATTGGTTCACTCGTCATGGAGGAGTTGGCTGAGTTGGATGAGATTACTTATGTACGTTTTGCCAGTGTCTATCGTAGTTTTAAGGATGTGAGTGAGCTAGAGAGCTTGCTCCAACAAATCACCCAGTCCTCTAAAAAGAAAAAGGAAAGATAAATGAAGCCAATTGACCGTTTTTCTTATCTAAAGAATAATCGGGTGTCGCAAGATACCTCATCTCTGGTACAGTGCTACCTCCCGATTATCGGTCAGGAGGCACTGAGCCTTTATCTTTATACAATTAGTTTTTGGGATAATGGTAGAAAGGAATATCTTTTTTCAAGCATTCTTAACCATCTCAACTTTGGGATGGATAGACTGATAAAATCCCTGAAAATCCTATCTGCTTTCAATCTCTTGACCCTCTATCAAAAGGGGGATGTTTATCAGCTAGCCCTCCATGCTCCTCTATCTAGTCAGGACTTCTTGGAACATCCTGTTTATCGCAGACTTTTAGAGAAAAAGATTGGTGATGCAGCTGTGGAGGATTTGAAAGTTGAAAGTGTTGATGGTGAAGAAATACCTGTCTCACTCAATCAAGTCTTTCCAGATTTGGCAGAACTAGGAAATCAAGAAGACCTTGGTCTCAAGAAGAAAGTGGCCAACGATTTTGACTTGGACCATTTTCGTCAGCTTATGGCTCGAGATGGGCTTCGTTTTGCGTATGAGCAGTCCGATGTCTTAAACCTCTTTGCCATTGCCGAGGAGAAGAAATGGACTTGGTTTGAAACCTATCAATTGGCCAAGTCAACAGCTCTTTCTCAGGTTATTTCAACCAAACGAATGCGGGAAAAAATCGCTCAAAAACCTGTTTCCTCTGATTTTAGTCCTAAGGAAGCAACCATTATCAAAGAAGCTAAAAGTAAGACTGCCCTGCAGTTCTTAGCAGAAATCAAGCAAACACGCAAGGGGACCATTACCCAAACAGAAAGAGACCTCTTGCAACAGATGGCTGGCTTGGGCTTGCTGGACGAAGTCATCAATATCATTCTCTTATTGACCTTTAATAAGGTGGATTCGGCAAATATCAATGAGAAATATGCCATGAAGGTAGCCAATGACTATGCCTATCAAAAAATTCATTCGGCAGAGGAGGCAGTCTTGCGAATCCGTGAGAGAGGGCAGAAGAATCAGGCTCAAAAAAGTAGTAAACCCAGTCCTGCCAAGTCCAATGTGCCCAAGTGGAGTAATCCAGATTATAAAAATGAAACCAGCGAGGAAACTCGTCTGGAACTAGAACGTAAGAAACAAGAATTATTAGCTCGATTAGAAAAAGGAGGAGATTAGATGGAAAGTGTCGGAGACGTACTCAAACGTCAACCTAGCCGTTTTCATTATCAAGATTTGGTCCAGAAAATCATGAAGGACCCTGATGTTGCGACCTTTATCCAGCAAGAATCCCTGACTCCAGAGGAATTGAATCGCAGTATCTCCAAATTTAATCAGTACATCACCGAGCGCGACAAGTTCCTTCGTGGTGATACGGATTATATTGCCAAAGGCTACAAGCCAATTTTGGTCATGAATCATGGCTATGCGGACGTTTCTTATGAAGAAACTCCTGAACTAATCGCGGCTGAAAAAGAAGCGGCTATTAAAAACCGCCTCAAGTTAATCAATCTGCCAGCTACTCTCAAGAAAGCTAGTTTGGCTCAAGTAGACTTGGATGATTTGGGTCGCTTGCCAGTTTTTGAAAAGTTATTAGCCTTCGTGGAGCAATATCCAGCTATTCGAAAAGGTCTTTACTTGTATGGAGACTTTGGTGTGGGTAAAAGTTTCATGGTGGCTGCTTTAGCTCATGATTTATCAGAAAAACGTGGTGTTTCATCAACCCTTCTTCACTATCCTAGCTTTGTCATTGATGTCAAAAATGCAATCGGTGATGGCAATGTGAAGACCTTGGTGGATGAGCTTAAGCTTTCTGAAGTCCTGATTTTAGATGACATTGGTGCCGAGCAGTCAACAGCTTGGGTGCGTGACGAAATCCTGCAGGTCATTCTCCAATACCGTATGCAGGAAGATTTACCGACCTTTTTCACATCCAACTTCAACTTTGATGATTTGGAGCAGCATTTCGCTAAAGGGAAGCATGGAAATGATGAAACCTGGGAAGCTAGAAGGGTCATGGAACGCATCCGTTATTTGGCTGAGGAGACTCGTTTAGAAGGAGTAAACCGTCGATGACAGAAACAATCAAATTAATGAAAGCTCACACGTCAGTGCGCAGATTTAAGGAGCAAGCCCTTCCTCAGGAAGACTTGACTGAAATCCTGACAGCAGCTCAGATGGCTTCGTCTTGGAAGAATTTCCAATCCTACTCTGTGATTGTGGTGCGAAGTCAAGAAAAGAAAGATGCTCTGTATGAATTGGTGCCTCAAGAAGCCATTCGCCAGTCAGCTGTTTTCCTTCTCTTTGTCGGAGATTTGAACCGAGCAGAAAAGGGAGCCCGACTTCATACAGACTCATTCCAACCCAAAGGTGTGGAAGGTCTCTTGATTAGTTCAGTCGATGCGGCCCTTGCTGGTCAAAATACCCTGCTTGCAGCTGAGAGCTTGGGCTATGGTGGTGTCATTATTGGCTTGGTACGTTACAAGTCAGAAGAAGTAGCAGAGCTTTTTAACCTACCTGACTACACCTATCCTGTCTTTGGGATGGCACTAGGTTTACCAAATGAAGAACATGAAGTCAAACCTCGTTTGCCATTGCATCAAGTGGTATTTGAGGAAGAATACCGAGAACAGTCCACTGAGGCAATCCAAGCTTATGACCGTGTACAGGCGGACTATGCTGGAGCACGTGCGACCACAAGCTGGAGTCAGCGTCTAGCAGAACAGTTTGGTCAAGCAGAACCAAACTCAACTAGAAAAAATCTTGAACAGAAGAAGTTATTGTAGAAAGTGAGAAATTATGGCCCTACCAACTATTGCCATTGTAGGACGTCCCAATGTTGGGAAATCAACCCTATTTAATCGGATCGCTGGTGAGCGAATCTCCATTGTAGAAGATGTCGAAGGAGTGACACGTGACCGTATCTATGCGACGGGTGAGTGGCTCAATCGTTCGTTTAGCATGATTGATACAGGAGGAATCGATGATGTCGATGCTCCTTTCATGGAACAAATCAAGCACCAGGCAGAAATTGCCATGGAAGAAGCAGATGTTATCGTCTTTGTCGTGTCTGGTAAGGAAGGAATTACCGATGCAGACGAATACGTAGCCCGTAAGCTTTATAAGACCCATAAACCAGTTATCCTCGCAGTTAACAAGGTGGACAACCCTGAAATGCGAAATGATATCTATGATTTCTATGCCCTCGGTTTGGGTGAACCATTGCCTATCTCATCTGTCCATGGTATCGGTACAGGGGATGTGCTAGACGCTATCGTAGAAAATCTTCCAAATGAATATGAAGAAGAAAATCCAGATGTGATTAAGTTTAGCTTGATTGGTCGTCCTAACGTCGGAAAATCAAGCTTGATCAATGCTATCTTGGGCGAAGACCGTGTCATTGCCAGTCCAGTTGCTGGAACAACTCGTGACGCCATTGATACCCACTTTACAGATACAGATGGCCAAGAGTTTACCATGATTGACACTGCTGGTATGCGTAAATCTGGTAAGGTTTATGAAAATACTGAGAAATACTCTGTCATGCGTGCCATGCGTGCTATTGACCGTTCAGATGTGGTCTTAATGGTCATCAATGCGGAAGAAGGAATCCGTGAATACGATAAACGTATCGCAGGATTTGCCCATGAAGCTGGTAAAGGGATGATTATCGTGGTCAACAAGTGGGATACGCTTGAAAAAGACAACCACACTATGAAAAACTGGGAAGAAGATATCCGTGAGCAGTTCCAATATCTACCTTACGCACCGATTATCTTTGTATCAGCTTTGACCAAGCAACGTCTCCACAAACTGCCTGAGATGATCAAGCAAATCAGCGAAAGTCAAAACACACGTATCCCATCAGCTGTCTTGAACGATGTGATTATGGATGCTATTGCCATCAACCCAACACCGACAGACAAAGGAAAACGTCTCAAGATTTTCTATGCGACTCAAGTGGCAACTAAACCACCGACCTTTGTTATCTTTGTCAACGAAGAAGAACTCATGCACTTTTCTTACCTGCGTTTCTTGGAAAATCAAATCCGCAAGGCCTTTGTCTTTGAAGGAACACCGATTCATCTCATCGCAAGAAAACGTAAATAAAAAAGCAGAATCTGGAATGACATTTCCAGATTTTTTTGATAAAATGAAGTTGAAGAAAGCGCTATCAAAAAGAGGTGTTGATGATGGAACATTTGTTTAAATTGTTAATCTTATTACCCTGTTTTTACTTTTTCAGCTGGATTGAAAAGGCCAACAGAGATAGTAAATTTTTCCCAATTTTTTACTATTTTTACTGGATTTACATCACCCTCTATGCTCTTTTTAGCCTTGCTTGGACAGTTTTTTCAGTCCTATTTTTCAATATCCTATTGAGAAATGTGGCAGACATCAAGTCTTGGGGCATTTGGCTATTATTACTACTTATTGCTTTTTCCAGTTCTTGGTTAACCTATATCTTTTTCAAAAAAATGCTTCGCTTGAGACGGGAACTGGGGAAGTCTAAAGGTGGAAGGCATTGATTTATATGGTTTTTATTGATAGGAGGTAGCTTATGGCACATCTAAAATCATTTATTACACGCTATTCTAAGGTCTATATTGGTTTAGTTCTGTTGATCTGGCTTGCTTTCTTCTTTGTTCCTTGGGATAAACCAGTTCTGGGAATATCTATCAATCTCTTAATCATGCAGAAAGTTTTACTAGTTTTTGGTATTCTGTCTATTTTGATGGCCTTGCTGTCCAAGAAAGTCAGTCTCTTTGTTTTTGGATTGATCTGCTGTTTTTCTCTTTGGATTAATCTATTTATCCTATTTGCGATTTTGCCGATTTTTGGCAATTAAAGTATCATAAAAATCAGAGAGGTTAGCTTGGAAACTAGCCTCTTTTTCCTTTTCAAAATGGGGATTCTTCCTTGAAAATAATCAGTAATTGTGCTAAAATTAAAAGAACATTCTAAAATATTCGGAATTTAAAGTAAGGAAAAACATGGCTAATATTTTAAAAACAATTATCGAAAATGATAAAGGAGAAATCCGTCGTCTGGAAAAGATGGCTGACAAGGTTTTCAAATACGAAGACCAAATGGCTGCTTTGACTGACGACCAACTAAAAGCAAAAACAGTTGAATTTAAAGAACGTTATCAAAATGGAGAATCACTGGATTCATTGCTTTATGAAGCATTTGCGGTTGTCCGTGAAGGTGCCAAACGTGTCCTAGGTCTCTTCCCTTATAAGGTTCAGGTCATGGGGGGAATCGTTCTTCACCATGGTGACGTGCCAGAGATGCGTACAGGGGAAGGAAAAACCTTGACTGCGACTATGCCCGTATACCTCAATGCCCTCTCAGGTAAAGGGGTTCACGTAGTTACGGTCAATGAATATCTGTCAGAACGTGACGCGACTGAGATGGGTGAATTGTACTCATGGCTTGGTTTGTCAGTAGGGATTAACTTGGCTGCCAAATCTCCAATGGAGAAAAAAGAAGCCTATGAGTGTGATATTACTTACTCAACCAACTCAGAAATCGGATTTGACTACCTTCGTGATAACATGGTCGTTCGCGCTGAAAACATGGTACAACGTCCACTTAACTACGCCTTGGTCGACGAGGTTGACTCAATCTTGATTGACGAAGCCCGTACACCTTTGATCGTATCAGGTGCTAATGCGGTTGAAACCAGTCAGCTCTACCACATGGCAGACCACTATGTGAAATCTTTGGACAAAGACGACTACATCATCGATGTGCAGTCTAAAACTATTGGTTTGTCTGATTCAGGGATTGACAAGGCTGAAAGCTACTTCAAGCTTGAAAACCTCTATGACATCGAAAACGTAGCTCTGACTCACTTTATCGATAATGCCCTTCGTGCTAACTACATCATGCTTCTCGATATTGACTATGTGGTGAGCGAAGAACAAGAAATCTTGATCGTTGACCAATTTACAGGTCGTACCATGGAAGGTCGTCGTTATTCTGATGGATTGCACCAAGCTATTGAAGCCAAAGAAGGTGTGCCAATTCAGGATGAAACCAAGACATCTGCCTCAATCACTTACCAAAACCTTTTCCGTATGTACAAGAAATTGTCTGGTATGACGGGTACAGGTAAGACTGAGGAAGAAGAATTCCGTGAAATCTACAACATTCGTGTTATTCCAATCCCAACAAACCGTCCTGTTCAACGTATTGACCACTCAGACCTTCTTTATGCAAGTATTGAAGCTAAGTTTAAGGCGGTTGTCGAAGACGTTAAGGCTCGTTACCAAAAAGGTCAGCCTGTCTTGGTTGGTACAGTAGCGGTTGAAACCAGTGACTACATTTCTAAGAAATTGGTCGCAGCTGGCGTTCCTCACGAAGTCTTAAATGCTAAAAACCACTATAAAGAAGCCCAAATCATCATGAATGCTGGTCAACGTGGTGCTGTTACTATCGCAACCAACATGGCCGGTCGTGGTACCGACATCAAGCTTGGTGAAGGAGTTCGCGAATTGGGTGGACTTTGTGTGATTGGTACAGAACGTCATGAAAGCCGTCGTATCGATAACCAGCTTCGTGGACGTTCAGGTCGTCAAGGAGACCCAGGTGAGTCACAATTCTACCTATCTCTTGAAGATGATTTGATGAAACGTTTTGGTTCTGAACGCTTGAAGGGAATCTTTGAACGTCTCAACATGTCTGAAGAGGCCATTGAGTCTCGTATGTTGACACGTCAGGTTGAAGCAGCACAAAAACGTGTCGAAGGAAATAACTACGATACCCGTAAACAAGTCCTTCAATACGATGACGTCATGCGTGAACAACGTGAGATTATCTATGCTCAACGTTACGATGTCATCACTGCAGATCGTGACTTGGCACCTGAAATTCAGGCTATGATTAAACGCACGATTGGTCGTGTCGTCGATGGTCATGCGCGTGCCAAACAAGATGAAAAACTAGAGGCAATTTTGAACTTCGCTAAGTACAACTTGCTTCCAGAAGATTCTATTTCAATCGAAGACTTGTCAGGCTTGTCTGATAAGGCCATCAAGGAAGAGCTCTTCCAACGTGCCTTGCAAGTTTACGATAGTCAGGTTTCAAAACTACGCGATGAAGAAGCAGTCAAAGAATTCCAAAAAGTCTTGATTCTACGAGTGGTAGATAACAAGTGGACAGATCATATCGATGCCCTAGATCAATTACGTAACGCGGTTGGACTTCGTGGCTATGCTCAGAATAATCCTGTTGTTGAGTATCAGGCAGAAGGTTTCCGTATGTTTAATGACATGATTGGTTCGATTGAGTTTGATGTGACACGCTTGATGATGAAAGCACAAATTCATGAACAAGAAAGACCACAAGCAGAACACCATATCAGTACAACAGCGACTCGTAATATCGCTGCCCACCAAGCAAATATACCAGAAGATTTGGATTTGAGCCAGATTGGACGGAATGAACTTTGCCCATGTGGTTCTGGTAAGAAGTTTAAAAACTGTCACGGTAAAAGACAATAAAATGAGATAGTTTAGAGGCGGATACCTTGTGAAAAGTAAATTTTTACTTGGTATCCGTTTGATTTATAAGGAGATGAGTTATGGTATTTACAGCAAAAAGTCCTAAAATTAATATTGAAGAAGTTCGTGCCTTATCAAAATTAGAAGGCCAAGCTTTGGAGAGAAAATCACAGCGCGATCAAGAGCTAGAAGCCATTATACGTGGAGAAGACCAGCGGATTCTCTTGGTAATCGGGCCATGCTCATCTGATAATGAAGAAGCTGTCCTTGAGTACGCTAAACGTTTGGCAGCTTTGCAAGAAGAAGTGGCAGACCGTATCTTTATGGTTATGCGTGTTTACACTGCCAAACCTCGTACTAACGGAGATGGCTATAAGGGCTTGATTCACCAGCCTAACGCGACAGAAGCGCCTAGTCTTATCAATGGAATCAAAGCCGTTCGCCATCTTCATTATCGTGTTATCACAGAAACAGGTATGACAACAGCTGATGAAATGCTTTATCCTGAAAATCTACCGCTTGTGGATGATTTGATTTCTTACATGGCGGTTGGTGCCCGTTCGGTTGAAGACCAGCAACATCGCTTTGTGGCAAGTGGGGCAGATTTTGCGACTGGGTTTAAAAATCCAACCTCTGGAAATCTTAATGTTATGTTTAATGGAATTTATGCCGCTCAAAATAAACAAAGCTTCCTTTTCCTAGGAAAAGAAGTGGAAACAACTGGTAATCCTCTTTCGCACGCCATTCTTCGTGGAGCAATCAATGAGTATGGTAAGAATATTCCTAACTACTACTATGATAATTTGATGGATACCATTGCCCAGTATGAGAAAATGGGCTTGGAAAATCCTTTTATCATTGTGGATACCAATCATGACAACTCTGGTAAGCAATACATGGATCAGATTCGAATTGTCCGCCAGACATTGATTAATCGTGATTGGAATGAAAAAATCAAGCAGTACGTTCGTGGCTTTATGATTGAGTCTTATCTAGAAGACGGCCGTCAGAACGAACCGGAAGTATTTGGCAAGTCTATCACGGACCCTTGCCTTGGCTGGGAAAATACGGAAGTCCTCGTCAGAGAAATCTACCAAACGCTAGGAGAATAAGATGGCATTTATTGAAAAAGGTCAAGAAATCGATATTGAAGCAATCAAGGCAGAAACCCAATTGTCTGTGGCAGCCTTGCGACTAAAGGAGCGTCGTGATAGAGAATTGGCAGACATCATTTCGGGAGAAGATGACCGGATCCTTTTGGTGATTGGTCCTTGCTCGTCTGACAATGAAGAGGCTGTCTTGGAATATGCCCGTCGTTTATCTGCTTTGCAAAAGAAGGTGGCGGACAAGATTTTCATGGTTATGCGTGTTTATACAGCTAAACCTCGCACTAACGGAGACGGCTATAAAGGTTTGGTTCACCAACCGGATACTTCTAAGGCTCCAAGTCTGATCAATGGCTTGCAGGCTGTGCGCCAGTTGCACTATCGTGTGATTACAGAGACTGGTTTGACAACGGCAGATGAGATGCTTTATCCGTCAAATCTGGTATTGGTAGATGATTTGGTCAGCTACCATGCTGTGGGGGCTCGTTCTGTGGAAGACCAAGAGCACCGCTTTGTGGCTTCAGGAATTGATGCACCAGTGGGGATGAAAAATCCAACCTCAGGAAATCTTGGGGTCATGTTTAACGGTATCTATGCCGCCCAAAACAAACAGACCTTCCTCTTTCATGGTCAAGAAGTTGAAACTTCAGGAAATCCCTTGGCCCACGTCATCCTTCGTGGAGCAGTTAATGAATATGGGAAAAATGAGCCTAACTTTTACTATGAAACCTTGCTAAATGCCATTGAACGCTATGAAGCCATGGGACTTGAAAATCCCTTTATCCTCATTGATACCAACCATGATAACTCAGGAAAGCAATATATGGAACAGATTCGAATTGTCCGCCAGACCTTGCAAAATCGTGATTGGAACGAGAAAATCAAAAAGACGGTTCGAGGCTTTATGATTGAATCCTACCTAGCAGATGGTCGTCAAAACCAACCAGAGGTCTTTGGTTGCTCTATTACCGATCCTTGCCTAGGTTGGGAAAATACAGAGGCCTTGGTAGAAGAAATCTATGCTACCTTGACAAAATAAGTGAAAAGGATGGAGTTGGGGGAATCTCAACTCCTTTTGATGAGAATGATAGTTGGACACGGAATTGACATTGAAGAATTGGCTTCGATAGAAAGCGCAGTTACACGACATGAAGGCTTTGCCAAGCGCGTGCTGACCGCTCAGGAAATGGAACGGTTTAACAGTCTTAAAGGGCGCAGGCAAATCGAATATTTGGCTGGTCGCTGGTCGGCTAAGGAGGCCTTTTCCAAGGCTATGGGAACTGGTATTGGGAAGCTCGGTTTTCAGGATTTGGAAGTCTTGAATAATGAACGCGGGGCGCCTTATTTTAGTCAGTCACCATTTTCAGGAAAGATTTGGCTGTCTATCAGCCATACAGATCAGTTTGTGACAGCCAGTGTCATTTTGGAGGAAAATCATGAAAGCTAGTCCACATAGACCAACCAAGGCTCTGATTCATCTGGGAGCTATTCGACAAAATATTCAGCAAATGGGGGCTCATATCCCTCAAGGAACGCTCAAATTTGCAGTAGTCAAGGCCAATGCCTATGGTCATGGAGCTGTTGCCGTTGCGACGGCTATTCAGGATGAAGTTGATGGCTTTTGCGTTTCCAATATTGATGAGGCCATTGAACTCAGACAAGCTGGACTGAGCAAGCGAATCCTCATTTTAGGAGTTTCTGAAATCGAAGCTGTTGCTCTTGCTAAAGAATATGGTATCACCGTGACTGTGGCTGGACTGGAGTGGATTCAAGCACTCTTAGATAGGGAAGAAGACCTAACTGGATTGACAGTCCACCTCAAGATTGATTCAGGAATGGGACGGATTGGCTTTCGAGAGGCTTGTGAGGCTGAGCAGGCTCAAGACTTGCTCCAACAACATGGTGCTCGTGTTGAAGGGATTTTTACCCACTTTGCTACTGCAGACGAGGAATCAGATATCTACTTTAATGCCCAGTTAGAACGGTTTAAAACTATTTTGGCCAGTATGAAAGGTCTTCCAGAGCTGGTTCATGCCAGCAATTCTGCAACGACCCTTTGGCATGCAGAGACTATTTTCAATGCGGTCCGTATGGGAGATGCTATGTATGGTCTTAACCCTAGCGGAGAAGTCTTGGACTTGCCCTATGACTTGAAACCAGCCTTGACCTTGGAATCTGCTCTGGTTCATGTCAAGACAGTTTCAGCTGGAGCTTGCATGGGCTATGGAGCGACCTATCAGGCAGATAGTGAGCAAGTCATCGCGACGGTACCAATTGGCTATGCAGATGGATGGACACGAGACATGCAGAATTTTTCTGTATTGGTAGATGGCCAAGCTTGCCCAATTGTTGGACGAGTTTCTATGGACCAAATCACCATTCGTCTGCCTAAGCTTTATCCGTTGGGAACAAAAGTAACCTTAATTGGCTCCAACGGAGGCAAGGAAATCACAGCTACTCAGGTAGCGACCTTCCGTGGGACTATTAACTACGAGGTCGTTTGTCTCCTCAGCGATCGCATTCCGAGAGAATATTATTAGAAAAGAAAGGAGTGGAGCATGAATCTACATCAACCCTTGCATGTCTTACCTGGTGTGGGACCAAAGTCAGCAGAGAAATACGCCAAACTAGGAATTGAAAATTTGCAAGACCTCTTGCTCTACTTTCCTTTCCGTTATGAAGACTTTAAAACCAAGCAGGTGCTGGAGCTAGAAGACGGTGAGAAGGCAGTCCTATCTGGTCAAGTCGTGACTCCTGCCAGTGTCCAGTATTATGGTTTCAAGCGCAATCGCCTGCGTTTTAGCCTCAAGCAGGGAGAAGTCGTTTTTGCAGTGAACTTCTTTAACCAGCCCTATCTAGCAGATAAGATAGAGTTGGGAGCAACCCTTGCTGTCTTTGGAAAATGGGACCGCGCCAAGGCTAGCCTGACAGGGATGAAGGTTCTGGTTCAGGTAGAGGATGATCTACAACCTGTCTATCGCTTGGCTCAGGGAATCAGTCAAGCCAGTCTGGTAAAGGTCATCAAGACAGCCTTTGATCAGGGACTGGACCTCTTGATTGAGGAAAATCTGCCCCAGTCTTTGCTGGACAAATACAAACTCATGTCCCGTTGTCAGGCCGTTCGTGCCATGCATTTCCCCAAGGATTTGGCAGAATACAAGCAGGCCCTTCGCCGTATCAAGTTTGAGGAACTCTTTTATTTCCAAATGCAATTGCAGACGCTCAAATCTGAAAATAGAGTTCAGGGAAGCGGTCTGGTTTTGAACTGGTCTCAGGAAAAAGTGACAGCAGTCAAGGAAAGCCTTCCTTTTGCCCTAACTTCAGCTCAAGAAAAGAGTTTGCAGGAAATTTTAACCGATATGAAGTCGGACCACCACATGAATCGTCTCCTACAAGGAGATGTGGGGAGCGGAAAAACGGTAGTCGCTGGCTTGGCCATGTTTGCAGCGGTGACGGCTGGCTACCAGGCTGCTCTCATGGTGCCAACAGAAATCCTTGCAGAGCAACACTTTGAGAGTTTGAAGAGTCTCTTCCCAGCCCTAAAACTGGCTCTTTTGACAGGTTCCTTGAAAGCTGCAGAAAAGCGAGAAGTCTTGGAGACTATTGCCAAGGGTGAGGCTGATTTGATTATTGGAACTCACGCTCTGATACAAGATGGAGTGGATTATGCTCGTCTGGGCTTGATTATCATCGATGAGCAGCACCGTTTTGGTGTAGGGCAAAGGCGTGTTCTGAGAGAAAAAGGCGACAACCCAGATGTCCTCATGATGACAGCGACTCCCATACCACGAACCTTAGCCATCACAGCCTTTGGCGATATGGATGTTTCCATTATTGACCAGATGCCAGCAGGCCGAAAACCTATTGTGACTCGCTGGATCAAACATGAGCAATTGCCTCAGGTCTTGACTTGGTTAGAGGGGGAAATCCAAAAAGGTTCTCAAGCCTACGTCATCTCTCCCCTGATCGAAGAATCTGAAGCTCTGGATTTGAAAAATGCCATTGCCTTATCAGAAGAGTTGACGGTTCATTTTGCAGGTAAGGCAAAGGTGGCTCTTCTACATGGTAAGATGAAGAGTGATGAAAAAGACCAGATTATGCAGGAGTTCAAAGAGAGAAAAACGGATATTCTGGTTTCGACGACGGTTATCGAGGTCGGGGTCAATGTTCCCAATGCGACCGTCATGATTATCATGGATGCCGATCGCTTCGGTCTCAGCCAGCTTCACCAGCTTAGAGGTCGTGTGGGTCGGGGAGACAAGCAGTCCTATGCAGTTCTCGTTGCCAATCCCAAGACGGATTCTGGGAAAGACCGCATGCGCATCATGACAGAAACCACCAATGGATTTGTCCTTGCGGAGGAAGATTTGAAAATGCGTGGTTCAGGTGAAATTTTTGGAACCAGACAGTCAGGTCTTCCAGAGTTCCAAGTAGCTGATATTATCGAAGATTTTCCGATTTTAGAAGAAGCCAGAAAGGTTGCTAGCTACATTAGTTCTATCGAAGGTTGGCAAGAGGATCCGGAATGGCGCATGATTGCCCTTCATCTGGAAAAGAAAGAACATTTAGATTAATACTCTTCGAAAATCAAATTCAAACCACGTCAACGTCGCCTTGCCGTACTCAAGTACAGCCTGCGGCTAGTTTCCTAGTTTGCTCTTTGATTTTCATTGAGTATAAGCTTTCTCTAAGGAAATCTTAAGCTAGCTTTCAGGTTTGGCCCTTATACTAGAGTCATCAAAAAGAAACGAGGACTCTCACATGACAGTAACGATTAAAGTAAATTACCAAACCACTTTCCAAAAGAAAGAAGCGACAAAATAAGATTAAGCAGAAGAAGAAAGAGTGAAATGCACTTTTTTCGTTTTTAAAACTACAATTTATTGAATCTAAAATAGTACACTACAGATTCTAAAACATTTCTAGAAATTAATTTGACTTTCCTAATTTCTTTGTTCATATCTTATTTCAATACACTATATCTTACTGTTTCAGAGCCCACATCTAGCATAACTAAAAAAGATTCTTCCATCTATCACGGAAAAATCTGTCATTGATTTACTGATTTATAAAAACTCCAACCACGGTTTACGAACCTCGTCTTTGATGGTTTCTCTGTATTTTTTTAATTCCAAGAACTCCATCTTGACCAGATGATTTTCTGACCGTTAGTGCTGGTCTTACAACAATGCCTCAAACTCAGCGACGGTCATGCCCAATTGCTCACTCGCAAATTCGGAAGTTAAAACATGTTGGCGTACTAAATCTAGAAAGGTAAAGATTTTCCCACGCTCTAGACCTTGTTCAACTCCCTCTGCTCTAGCAGTTTCCAAAGCATAGTCCTGTGCTAACAATGCTTGTTCTTCTCGCATACGTAGTTGACTAAACATTTTCCTATCCTCCTCAGACCAGCTCTTGTAGTCTAGCAGTTGGTCTGCCTGACTGATGGCTCGCTCGGGTGCTTGGGTAAAGGGTTTGTTCCCAAAAAACTCCAACCATGGCTTGCGAATGCTATCTTTGCTGGTTTCTCTGTATTTTTTAAGTTCCAAGAACGCCATCTTAACC
>NZ_JVGV01000027.1:0-106841 GCF_001076775.1 Streptococcus pseudopneumoniae | reverse complement strand
TTCATAATAAAAACACCCCAAAAGTTAGATTTTTTCTGTCTAACTTTTGGGGTGCAGTTCAAAGTTGAGCGCTTTTTTGATAGTTTAAGTTACACAAACTGTGCAGATTCTTCTATAAAAAATTTATCTTAATTTCTTTCATTCAAAAGCTTGTCCAATAGTAAATCCTTTCTGACACTGTCAACGATTCTATAATTAGCTTGCCATAGTGTTTTGCTTTTTCCAACTTGTTGAGGGTTAGTATCTGTGTCGAAAGTATTTTGTACCAGTCTTGTTCCAGCGATGTTCCATACATCTTTAGGATCGAATTCCCAACTGATTTTTCCGTCGGACTCTCTAAGTAATGCTCTAAAGGCACCGAAAATAGGCATCAAAAAACCAGTAGAGATATTGTAATTGATAGATTGTTCAGTGAAGTCGGTATAATAACTTCCAGATCCCTCAACTCCACGAATTCTTCCGAATGCTGCATTCTTTCCTTCAGAATTTTTGTATTCTTGGTATTTGTTAGGAAGTTCCTTTTGAATTAGCTCATAAAGATCAACTAGGTCAGGGAGAAAAGGTGCTAATTTTTCATAGATATTATTGTCTGTTCCGAATTCCTTTTGATAATCTTTGAATACTGCTTGTTTTCCAGAATATGCAGATACTGGTGCAGTACTATCGTCTGGAAAACGTTTAATATTGAAAGTAAACATCAAACGAATTAATTCAGAAATTGGAATTCTTTTATTATCGTTATCTTTATAAGCAATTTCTGAGGCGTATTGTTCATTTAACAACGAGTCTTTAATTAGATCAAACTTATCATCTAGTTCAAATAATGCGATATCACTAACTTGAGCAGAAGTGTTTCGTGCATCGGCTATACGTGACACGGTCAATTGTTCACCGACAATAATTTCAAGTTTGACAAACTTATCTAATCCGGAGTGAATTTGATCTCTATTATCTATAATCGCTTTGTATGTATGACCACCATCCAGAATTCCGTAATTTTGAGGGTCATCTCCTAAATCTAAAGATACTAAATTTTGATTGGGTGTGAATTTGAATCGTTTAGCAACAATTACTATTCCTCGATTATTGATGTCGAAATCAGTATCAGGCGATTTGACAGCGTTAATTAACGATTTGGCAACCGCTGTAGTCATTTTAGGTTGTCTTGGATTGACTTCCATCGGTAAGTTGGAAGGGAGATCTCTAAAGTTGAGATATACAAAATAAGTAGTGACACCTTTTTGTGAAGGGGATTCGATAGTTCGAACAGCGCTAGCTTTAAAATTAAATGTTGAGCTCATAGTAAGCCTCCTAAAAATTTATTCAGCAAGTTGATTTTTCAATTGCTATACTAGTATTATATCTTTTTTAAAAAAAGAAACAATGAACCTAGGTTCTGTTTATGTTATAATAAAAATATGACTTTGAGAAAAAATGAAACACAACACAGAGAAATAGGAAATTTAATAAGAAAACATAGAGCGAGTTTAACAGACTTACCAAAATCTAGACAGGGATTTATAGATGATCGAAGCCAAAAATTTTTTGATTGTGATGATTGGATTAGTGAAAAGACGCTATGTAACTACGAAAATGGTAAAAATATTCCATCGTTAGAAAATATTCGTAACTTATCTATTGCTTTAGAAATTGATGAGCTTGAATTTGTTAAAGAAATATTGGACTTACTTTAATCAATTTCTATTTGAACTTAGATTTCCAAAACCAGTCTATATTAAGAATTTAATTTATAAGCATATTCTATCGAAGCTGCTGATAAATACGGCTTGACCATGGTCTTCACAGGCGTGAGACATTTTAGACATTAAGAACGTTAAAGGGAAGAAAACAGTTTCTTTCCTTTTTTTGCTTTAAAAGCGAAACGAAACAAGATTAAAACGAACGTTTATGGTATAATATTAGTAAATAATTCGCAAAAGAGGTTGAAAGATGAAGCTGTTAGTTGTCGGTTCGGGTGGTCGTGAACATGCCATTGCTAAGAAGTTGCTTGAGTCAAAAGAGGTAGAAAAGGTTTTTGTTGCTCCTGGAAATGATGGGATGACTCTGGATGGTCTGGAATTGGTAAATATCTCTATTTCCGAACATTTTAAATTGATTGACTTTGCAAAGGCCAACGATATTGCTTGGTCATTTATCGGGCCAGATGACGCCCTTGCGGCTGGTATCGTGGATGATTTCCATGCAGCTGGTCTCAAAGCCTTTGGTCCGACTAAGGCTGCGGCTGAACTTGAGTGGTCTAAGGATTTTGCCAAGGAAATCATGGTTAAATACGGCGTTCCGACAGCAGCCTATGGCACATTCTCAGATTTCGAGGAAGCTAAGGCCTATATCGAAAAGCAGGGTGCGCCTATCGTAGTCAAGGCGGATGGCTTGGCGCTTGGGAAGGGTGTCGTCGTTGCTGAGACAGTCGAGCAAGCGGTCGAAGCCGCTCATGAGATGCTTTTGGACAATAAATTTGGTGACTCAGGTGCGCGTGTGGTTATTGAGGAATTCCTTGAAGGAGAGGAATTTTCACTCTTTGCCTTTGTCAATGGTGATAAGTTCTACATCATGCCAACGGCTCAGGACCACAAACGTGCCTACGATGGCGACAAAGGGCCTAACACGGGAGGTATGGGTGCCTATGCGCCAGTTCCACACTTACCACAGAGTGTGGTTGATACAGCGGTTGACACCATTGTCAAGCCAGTCCTTGATGGCATGATTAAAGAAGGGCGCCCTTATCTGGGTATCCTTTACGCAGGACTTATCTTGACAGCTGATGGACCTAAGGTCATCGAGTTTAATGCTCGCTTCGGAGATCCAGAAACTCAGATTATCTTGCCTCGTCTGACCTCTGATTTTGCCCAAAATATTACGGATATCCTCGATGGCAAGGAGCCAAACATCACCTGGACGGACAAGGGTGTGACGCTTGGTGTAGTTGTCGCATCAAACGGTTACCCGCTAGAATATGAAAAGGGTGTTGCATTACCGGCAAAAACCGAGGGAGATATCATCACCTACTATGCAGGGGCTAAGTTTTCGGAAAATAGTAGAGCGCTGCTATCAAACGGCGGACGTGTCTATATGCTCGTCACCACAGCAGCCACCGTCAAAGAAGCCCAGGACACCATCTACCAAGAATTCGCCCAACAAAAAACAGAAGGCCTCTTCTACCGAACAGATATCGGAAGTAAAGCTATTCGATAAAGGTATAAGAAAAAAGCGATGCAGTCGTCAAGTACGTTAATAGTCGTTTGATTTGCGAGCGTTAGCGAGCTAATATAGAACAATCACCGCTGTTGTGCAAGAACGATTGAATGACAATACAATCGTTCAGGGAAATTGGAAGACCTTGGGCTTCCGATTTAGGCATGAGACACCTTTGGTGGCTGCTGCCGTCCCTCACAACCTAAGGTGATTGAAAAAAGAAAGGAAAGAAAAGGAAAATCATGACCAAACCAATTATTTCCATCATCATGGGCTCAAAATCCGACTGGGCAACCATGAAAAAAACAGCAGAAGTCCTAGACCGCTTCGGTGTAGCCTACGAGAAGAAGGTTGTCTCTGCCCATCGCACACCTGATCTCATGTTCAAGCATGCCGAAGAAGCGCGTAGTCGTGGTATCAAGATCATCATCGCAGGTGCAGGTGGCGCAGCTCATTTGCCAGGGATGGTCGCAGCTAAAACAACCCTTCCAGTCATTGGTGTGCCCGTAAAATCGCGTGCCCTTAGTGGTGTGGACTCGCTTTACTCTATCGTACAGATGCCGGGTGGCGTACCTGTTGCGACAATGGCTATCGGTGAAGCAGGAGCGACAAACGCTGCCCTCTTTGCCCTTCGTCTCCTTTCAGCAGAAGATCAGGCTATCGCGACAGCTTTGGCAGATTTTGCAGAAGAACAAGGAAAAATCGCAGAGGAGTCGACAAATGAGCTCATCTAAAACAATCGGAATTATCGGTGGCGGCCAGCTGGGTCAAATGATGGCCATTTCTGCTATCTACATGGGCCACAAGGTTATCGCGCTGGATCCTGCTGCAGATTGCCCGGCCTCTCGCGTGGCGGAAATCATCGTGGCTCCTTATAACGATGTGGATGCTCTTCGTCAGTTGGCGGAGCGCTGTGATGTTCTTACCTATGAATTTGAAAATGTCGACGCCGATGGTTTGGATGCTGTCATCAAGGATGGACAACTCCCTCAAGGGACAGACCTGCTTCGCATTTCCCAAAATCGGATTTTTGAAAAGGACTTTCTCTCAAATAAGGCTCAAGTCACTGTAGCACCCTACAAGGTTGTGAATTCTAGCCAAGACTTGGCGGAGATTGATCTGTCCAAAAACTATGTCCTCAAGACTGCGACTGGTGGCTACGATGGGCATGGGCAAAAGGTCATTCGCTCAGAAGCAGACTTGGAAGAAGCCTATGAACTAGCAGATTCAGCTGACTGTGTCTTGGAAGAATTTGTTAATTTTGACCTTGAAATTTCTGTTATCGTCTCAGGAAATAGCAAGGATGTGACAGTCTTCCCAGTTCAGGAAAATGTCCACCGTAACAACATTCTATCTAAGACCATTGTGCCAGCTCGCATTTCTGAGAGTTTAGCAGACAAGGCCAAAGCTATGGCAGTGAGAATCGCTGAGCAACTCAACTTGTCTGGAACACTTTGTGTGGAAATGTTTGCGACAGCTGATGACATCATTGTCAACGAGATTGCCCCGCGTCCACACAATTCAGGACACTACTCAATCGAAGCCTGTGACTTCTCTCAGTTTGATGCCCATATTCTAGGTGTTCTCGGAGCACCATTGCCAGCCATCAAACTACATGCCCCAGCCGTCATGCTCAATGTTCTCGGCCAGCATGTCGAGGCTGCTGAGCAATATGTGACAGAAAATCCAAGCGCCCACCTCCACATGTATGGTAAAATAGAAGCGAAGCACAACCGCAAGATGGGACATGTGACTTTGTTTAGTGATGAATCAGATAGTGTGGATGAGTTAGGGAAAGGGATTGATTTTTAGGACAAGTCTATGATACAAATAATCGTTAACGCTTTTGTTGAAAAGGATAAGACTGGAGCAGTTGTCGAAGTCTTGTTTGCTAGCAGTGATCACGAAAAGGTAAAGGCTAAATATGAAAAGCTAGTTGCTCTATATCCTGAAAACTATTTAGCAATTTATGATTTACCATTGGATACCGATCTCAATGAATTACTACACTATCCATCTGTGTTTATTGGAAAAGAGGAGTTTGAGTAGAAATCTTGGTTTACCTAGATAGCTTATTCCCAACAGCTTAAGAAGAAAGGAAAAATGAACAACATGATTAACCGTTACTCTCGCCCTGAGATGGCGAATATTTGGAGTGAAGAAAATAAATACCGTGCTTGGCTTGAGGTGGAAATCTTGGCTGACGAGGCATGGGCTGAGTTGGGGGAAATCCCTAAGGAAGATGTAGCTTTGATTCGTGAAAAAGCGGACTTTGACATCGACCGTATTTTGGAGATTGAGCAGGAGACGCGTCACGATGTGGTGGCTTTCACGCGTGCAGTTTCTGAGACGCTTGGTGAAGAGCGTAAGTGGGTCCACTATGGTTTGACTTCTACCGACGTGGTGGATACGGCCTACGGTTATCTTTACAAGCAGGCCAACGACATCATCCGTCGTGACCTTGAAAACTTCACTAACATCATCGCTGATAAGGCTAAGGAGCACAAGTTTACCATCATGATGGGACGTACCCACGGTGTGCACGCTGAACCTACAACCTTTGGTCTGAAATTGGCGACTTGGTATAGCGAAATGAAGCGCAACATCGAGCGTTTCGAGCATGCGGCTGCTGGAGTGGAAGCTGGTAAGATTTCTGGTGCGGTTGGTAACTTTGCAAATATCCCACCATTTGTTGAAAAATATGTCTGCGATAAGCTGGGTATCCGTGCTCAAGAAATCTCTACACAGGTGCTTCCTCGTGACCTTCACGCTGAGTACTTTGCAGTTCTTGCCAGCATCGCAACTTCTATCGAGCGTATGGCGACTGAGATTCGTGGATTGCAAAAATCAGAACAACGCGAAGTGGAAGAATTCTTTGCCAAAGGGCAAAAAGGCTCATCTGCAATGCCTCACAAACGCAACCCTATCGGTTCTGAGAACATGACAGGTCTTGCGCGTGTTATCCGTGGTCACATGGTGACAGCCTATGAAAACGTCGCTCTCTGGCATGAACGTGACATTTCACACTCATCAGCTGAGCGCATCATCACACCAGATACGACTATTTTGATTGACTATATGCTCAACCGTTTCGGAAACATCGTTAAGAACTTGACAGTTTTCCCAGAAAATATGATCCGCAACATGAACTCGACATTTGGCTTGATTTTCAGCCAACGTGCTATGTTGACCTTGATTGAAAAAGGCATGACCCGTGAGCAAGCCTATGACTTGGTGCAACCAAAAACGGCTTACTCTTGGGACAACCAAGTAGATTTCAAACCACTTCTTGAAGCAGATCCAGAAGTAACATCACGACTCACACAAGAAGAAATTGACGAAATCTTTAACCCTCTTTACTACACCAAACGAGTAGATGATATCTTTGAACGTCTTGGTTTAGGATAATTAGAATAAAAATCGAATTTCTATTACTCTATTTGTAGGAGTAGAAGAACTTCGATTTTTATTTTGTTTCAAGTACTTTTGATAAAAATTACCTATATTTTAGTAAAATTTAAACAAATTTAGTCTATCTTAATTTACATATAGAAAATACATTTTTAATGTCATATAATAAACATAGAAAAAGCCCAAGCAAGGCTTAGGCTTTCTTCTTAGTGATCACGGTCACATGAAATGAATTTGATTTTGTAGTAATCCGCTCGTTTATATGTTTCGCTGTATGCGAGAACTTGACCAGTGGACTCTAGTTTAGTAGTCTTGGTTTGTAAAACGGTTGGGAATTGTTCATCGACTCCGAGGACC
This sequence comes from Streptococcus pseudopneumoniae, assembly GCF_001076775.1. Classification (GTDB taxonomy): domain Bacteria; phylum Bacillota; class Bacilli; order Lactobacillales; family Streptococcaceae; genus Streptococcus; species Streptococcus pseudopneumoniae_G. Next base: position 99,860 of record NZ_JVGV01000027.1, on the reverse strand, counting down.
GAAGCCGCATGTTCTGGAGTTGGAAATGCTATTTCATTGATTTCTTCAAAATGTTCATCATTCATGTGAATGTGGTAATCCAATTTGAAACGGTTATAGATAGAGCTATAATATTCAAGATTTGGATAATTTGCGTTGACGTATTGTTCTGGGATGTAAGATGTATGGTAGATGTACACAACACCACCTGTTTCGCGTACGCGTTCAATCTTGTAGTAGAACTGATCTCCGCGTAGTCCAAGTTTTTCTAAGTAGCCTAGTTTGTTTCCACGCTCAATAGAAAGGACGGTAACTTTATCATCTTTAGTTTCAAAAACTTCTACATCTGAAAACTCTACGAGTTTGTGTTTACGTGCGCGTGAAACGAATGTACCCTTTCCTTGTTGACGGACAATATAGCCATCCTTGGCAAGGTCGTTTAAGGCGCGGACAACTGTGATAGAACTCACATCATACATTGCAATCAATTCAGCTTCAGTATAGAATTTATCTCCACTGGCAAATTGACCAGAAATGATTTTGTTCTTTAACTCATCTTTAATATATTGATACTTTGGAATTGCCATATTTTCACCTCGATTTTCCTTCTCCGTTAAAGATTTTACCATAAAACTGGAAAGAATAGTAGCCTTTTGAATAAAAAAATTAGAATAATAGGCTATAAGGTTAATTTACATAGGAATAAATAGAAAAATCTACATTTTTATACATGGTACTAAAATGTTGTTATGCCTATAGATTACAAGATTTTTATAAGTTTTTTGTGTAAAATTTAGTGAAAAATGAAAAAAATTGTGAAAACCTATTGACAAATGTAAGATATTGAGTTATATTTACTATATCAACAAATGAAAGCGTAAACTTTAGTTGTCAGAAGGTAAGAATATGACACGATTTGAGATACGAGATGATTTTTATCTCGATGGAAAATCATTTAAGATTTTATCTGGCGCCATTCATTATTTTAGGGTTCCTCCAGAAGATTGGTATCATTCGCTCTATAACTTGAAGGCTCTTGGTTTTAATACAGTAGAGACTTATGTGGCTTGGAATTTACATGAGCCTCGTGAGGGTGAGTTTCACTTTGAAGGAGCTCTGGATTTGGAGCGATTTCTCCAAACAGCACAAGATTTGGGTCTCTACGCAATTGTGCGTCCGTCTCCCTTTATCTGTGCGGAATGGGAATTCGGTGGTTTACCAGCTTGGCTTTTAACCAAAGATATGAGGCTTCGTTCCTCAGATCCTGCTTATATTGAAGCTGTCGGTCGCTACTATGACCAGCTCTTGTCACGATTGGTTCCACATTTGTTGGACAAGGGTGGCAATATCCTCATGATGCAGGTTGAAAATGAGTATGGTTCTTATGGAGAAGATAAGGCTTATCTGAGAGCAATTCGACAGTTGATGGAAGAGCGTGGCGTAACCTGTCCTCTCTTTACCTCAGATGGTCCATGGAGAGCTACTCTGAAAGCTGGAACCTTAATCGAAGATGACCTCTTTGTAACAGGAAACTTTGGTTCTAAAGCTCCGTACAACTTTTCACAGATGCAGGAATTCTTTGATGAACATGGCAAGAAATGGCCGCTCATGTGTATGGAGTTCTGGGATGGATGGTTCAATCGTTGGAAAGAGCCGATTATCACACGGGATCCGAAAGAGTTGGCAGATGCAGTTCGAGAGGTTTTGGAACAAGGCTCTATCAATCTCTACATGTTCCATGGTGGTACAAACTTTGGTTTCATGAATGGTTGCTCAGCTCGAGGGACTTTGGACCTGCCACAAGTTACATCTTATGATTACGATGCCCTTCTGGATGAAGAAGGAAATCCAACTGCCAAATATTTGGCAGTCAAGAAGATGATGGCAACACATTTCCCAGAGTATCCCCAGTTGGAACCACTCTACAAAGAGAGTATGGAGTTGGATGCTATTCCATTGGTTGAAAAAGTTTCCTTGTTTGAAAACTTGGATAGCTTGTCCAGTCCTGTAGAAAGTCTCTATCCTAAAAAGATGGAGGAGTTGGGACAAAGTTATGGCTACCTACTTTATCGAACAGAAACAAACTGGGATGCAGAAGAAGAAAGACTTCGTATCATTGATGGTCGAGATAGGGCCCAGCTTTATGTCGATGGTCAGTGGGTTGAAACCCAATATCAGACAGAGATTGGGGAAGATATTTTTTATCAAGGCGAAAAGAAAGCGCTGTCTAGATTGGATATCTTGGTAGAAAATATGGGGCGTGTTAACTATGGACATAAGTTCTTAGCAGATACGCAACGTAAGGGAATTCGGACAGGGGTTTGTAAGGATTTGCACTTCTTACTGAACTGGAAACACTATCCACTCCCACTAGATAATCCTGAGAAAATTGATTTTTCAAAAGGATGGACAGAAGGACAACCAGCCTTTTACGCTTATGACTTTACAGTCGAGGAGCCGAAAGATACTTACCTAGACTTGTCTGAGTTTGGTAAGGGGGTTGCCTTTGTCAATGGGCAGCATCTAGGACGTTTTTGGAACGTTGGCCCAACACTCTCGCTTTATATTCCGCATAGCTATCTCAAGGAAGGTGCCAACCGCATCATTATCTTTGAAACAGAAGGTGAATATAAAGAAGAAATTTATTTAACTCGTAAACCTACACTAAAACATATAAAGGGGGAAAACTTATGACAATTGTAGGATGCCGTATCGATGGACGTTTGATCCACGGACAAGTAGCCAATCTTTGGGCTGGAAAACTAAATGTTTCACGTATTATGGTTGTAGATGACGAAGTTGTCAACAACGACGTTGAAAAGAGTGGTTTGAAACTCGCGACACCACCAGGTGTGAAATTGAGTATTTTGCCAATTGAAAAAGCGGCAGCCAATATTCTTGCTGGTAAATATGATAGCCAACGTCTCTTTATCGTGGCTCGTAAACCAGACCGCTTCCTTGGTTTGGTAGAAGCAGGTGTACCACTTGAAACCCTTAATGTTGGGAATATGTCTCAAACACCAGAAACTCGCCCCATCACACGTTCTATCAACGTAGTGGACAAGGATGTGGAAGATTTCCATAAACTGGCAGAAAAAGGTGTTAAACTTACTGCTCAAATGGTTCCAAATGATCCAATTTCAGACTTTTTGAGCTTATTAAAATAGGAAAAAATTTTTAGGAGGTCATTGTTATGATACAATGGTGGCAAATTTTACTTCTCACTTTGTACTCAGCTTATCAAATCTGTGATGAGTTGACGATCGTTTCATCTGCAGGTTCCCCTGTATTTGCTGGTTTCATTACTGGTTTAATTATGGGAGATGTGACTACTGGTCTGCTTATCGGTGGTAACTTGCAACTGTTCGTTCTTGGGGTTGGTACCTTCGGTGGTGCTTCTCGTATCGACGCAACTTCTGGTGCGGTTCTTGCGACAGCCTTCTCTGTTTCACAAGGAATTGATGCATCACTGGCGATTACAACAATCGCTGTGCCAGTAGCAGCTCTCTTGACTTACTTCGACGTTCTTGGACGTATGACAACTACTTTCTTCGCTCACCGTGTGGATGCTGCAATCGAACGCTTTGACTATAAAGGTATTGAACGCAACTACTTGCTTGGTGCGATTCCTTGGGCTCTATCTCGTGCCCTTCCAGTCTTCTTTGCCCTTGCTTTTGGTGGTGCCTTCGTACAATCAGTGGTAGACTTCGTTGAAGCCTACAAATGGGTTGCAGATGGCTTGACACTTGCAGGACGTATGCTTCCAGGTCTTGGATTTGCAATCTTGCTTCGTTACCTTCCAGTTAAACGTAACCTTCACTACCTTGCTATGGGATTTGGTTTGACAGCTATGTTGACTGTTCTTTACTCATATGTAACAGGTCTTGGTGGCGCTGTTGCAGGTATTATCGGTACTCTACCTAAAGATGTTGCTGAAAAAATTGGTTTCGTGAACAACTTCAAAGGATTGTCTATGATTGGTATCTCTATCGTAGGTATCTTCTTAGCAGTGCTTCACTTCAAAAATAGCCAAAAAGTAGCTGTAGCAGCACCTTCTACACCATCAGAAAGTGGGGAAATCGAAGATGACGAATTCTAATTACAAACTTACAAAAGAAGATTTTAATCAAATCAACAAACGTAGCTTGTTTACTTTCCAATTGGGTTGGAACTATGAACGTATGCAAGCTTCTGGTTACCTTTACATGATCCTGCCTCAGTTGCGTAAAATGTATGGGGATGGCACTCCTGAATTGAAAGAAATGATGAAAGTTCATACTCAATTCTTCAATACTTCACCATTCTTCCACACTATTATCGCTGGTTTTGACCTTGCCATGGAAGAAAAAGATGGTGTGGGTGCAAAAGACGCCGTTAACGGTATCAAGACAGGTTTGATGGGACCATTCGCTCCTCTTGGAGATACAATCTTTGGTTCACTTGTACCTGCTATCATGGGGTCAGTCGCAGCAACTATGGCTATCGCTGGCCAACCTTGGGGTATCTTCCTTTGGATTGCAGTTGCAGTAGCTTATGACATCTTCCGTTGGAAACAGTTGGAATTTGCCTACAAAGAAGGGGTTAACCTTATCAACAACATGCAAAGTACATTGACAGCTTTGATTGACGCTGCATCTGTACTGGGTGTCTTCATGATGGGTGCTCTTGTAGCAACAATGATCAACTTTGAAATTTCTTACAAGTTGCCAATCGGTGAAAAGATGATTGATTTCCAAGACATCTTGAACCAAATCTTCCCACGTTTGCTTCCAGCAATCTTTACTGCCTTTATCTTCTGGTTGCTTGGTAAGAAAGGTATGACTTCTACTAAAGCTATCGGTATCATTATCGCTCTTGCAGTAGGTCTTTCTGCCTTTGGTAAATTTGTACTTGGAATGGGCGCATAATTTATGGCTAAATCATTAATTTTGGTGAGTCATGGTCGCTTCTGTGAAGAACTTAAAGGTAGCACTGAAATGATTATGGGGCCACAAGACAATATTTACACAGTAGCTCTTCTTCCAGAAGATGGGCCAGAAGAATTTACTGCAAAATTTGAAGCTGCTATTGAAGGTTTGGATGATTTCCTAGTCTTTGCGGATCTTCTCGGAGGAACACCATGTAACGTGGTAAGCCGTTTGATTATGGAAGATCGTGACATCGAACTTTACGCAGGGATGAATCTTCCAATGGTGATTGAATTTATCAATGCGAGCCTTACAGGCGCAGATGCGGACTATAAGAACCGTGCTGCAGAAAGCATTGTTAAGGTCAATGATTTATTAGCGGACTTCGATGATGACGAAGATGAATAATACTCTTCGAAAATCTCTTTAAACCATACTAGTGTCGCCTTGCCGTAGGTATATGTTACTGACTTCGTCAGTTCTATCTGAAACCTCAAAACAGTGTTTTGAGCTGACTTCGTCAGTTCTATCTACAACCTCAAAGCAGTGCTTTGAGCAGCCTGCGGCTAGTTTCCTAGTTTGCTCTTTGATTTTCATTGAGTATACGATGTGACAACGTGAAAATCGTTAGAGCATTTTATATAGAATATACATGGGAATGGGGCTTACTCCCATTCCCATATTTAATAGAAAAAGAGGAACTCAATGCTACATTATACAAAAGAAGACTTGCTCGAATTGGGTGCAGAAATCACTACACGTGAAATCTACCAACAGCCTGATGTATGGAAAGAAGCTTTTGAATCTTATCAAGCAAAACGTGAAGAAATTGCAGCCTTCCTACAAGGGATTGCTGATAAACATGACTATATCAAGGTTATCTTGACAGGTGCTGGGACTTCTGCTTATGTGGGAGATACCTTGGTACCTTACTTTAAGGAAGTCTATGACGAACGCAAATGGAATTTCAATGCTATTGCGACAACAGATATCGTTGCCAATCCAGAAACCTATTTGAAAAAAGATGTGGCGACTGTCCTTGTATCTTTTGCTCGTAGTGGGAACTCGCCTGAAAGTGTGGCGACTGTTGATTTGGCCAAAGCCTTGGTGAATGAGCTTTATCAAGTGACGATTACTTGCGCAGCAGATGGTAAATTGGCTCTTCAAGCTCATGGAGATGACCGCAATCTTTTGCTTTTGCAACCAGCTGCCTCTAATGACGCTGGATTTGCTATGACTTCTAGCTTTACGTCTATGATGTTAACAGCTCTCTTGGTCTTTGATCCTACAGAATTTGCTGTGAAAGCTGAACGTTTTGAAGTTGTGTCTAGTCTTGCACGTAAAGTTCTAGACAATGCAGAAGATGTCAAAGAACTTGTTGATTTAGACTTTAACCGAGTCATCTATCTAGGCGCTGGTCCTTTCTTTGGACTTGCTCATGAAGCTCAGCTCAAGATTTTGGAATTAACAGCTGGTCAAGTGGCGACCATGTATGAAAGTCCAGTTGGCTTCCGTCACGGTCCAAAATCTCTTATCAACGAAGATACAGTTGTTTTGGTCTTTGGTACAACAACAGACTACACTCGCAAGTACGACTTGGACTTGGTTCGTGAAGTTGCTGGTGACCAGATTGCTCGTCGTGTTGTGCTCTTGAGTGATCAAACCTTTGGCCTTGAAAATGTCAAAGAAGTGGCCCTTGGTTGTGGCGGTGTCTTGAATGATATTTACCGTATCTTCCCTTACATCGTTTATGCCCAACTCTTTGCCCTATTGACTTCACTCAAGGTAGAAAATAAACCTGATACACCGTCTCCTACAGGTACCGTAAACCGTGTGGTACAAGGTGTTATCATCCACGAATATCAAAAGTAAGACTCTTTGAAAATCTCTTTAAACCATACTAGTGTCGGCTTGCTGTAGGTATGGTTACTGACTTCGTCAGTTCTATCCACAACCTCAAAGCAATGCTTTGAGCAATGCGGATAGCTTCCTAGTTTGCTCTTTGATTTTCATTGAGTATAAGGCAATATCTATGAATTCTTGACAAGAGGATTTGTAAATTATCAGATAAACCATAGATTGTCAGTAGGCTTTCTATGGTTTGTTTGCTAGAGAGAAATAGTAAAAGGAGAACAGAATGAAAGCATACACAGAGCGTGTATTTGGAAATGTTGAGGGCAAGGATGTCTTGGCCTATCGCTTTGAGACGGACGGTGGCTACCAGCTTGAGGTTATGACTTATGGTGCGACTATCTTGCGCTATGTCACACCTGATAAGGCTGGAAATTTTGCCAATGTTATTTTGGGATTTGATGACTTTGATAGCTATGTAGGCAATAGTCCCAAGCATGGAGCTAGTGTAGGTCCTGTGGCAGGCCGTATTGCAGGTGCGACCTTTGAGCTCAATGGCAAGACTTATGACCTTGAGGTCAACAATGCTAGCAACTGTAACCACAGTGGTTCAACAGGTTGGGATTCGAGCTTGTTTGAACTAGTTGAAGTAAGCGACCATGGCTTGACCCTCTACACAGAGCGTACAGATGGGACAGGAGGATTTCCTGGGAATCTCAAGATTTGGATAAGTTACCACTTAGAAGAAACTGGTGCCTATGAAATCAGCTATAAGATAACGACCGATCAGGATACGCTGGTTAATCCAACCAATCACAGCTATTTCAACTTGTCTGGTGATTTCACGCAGACGATTGACCGTCATGTCTTCCAACTAAACACAGAGGGCATTTACCCAATCGCTCCTGACGGTGTTCCTGCCAAAACTTCAGATACTAGTCGTGATGTGGTCAAACACATCTACAATGGTGCCTTGTTGAAAGACATCTTTGCAGAAGAAGATGAGCAAATCCAACTGGTATCTGGTTTGGATCATCCATTCGCTCTTCCTGCAGGTCATGACAATGCTGGTTTCCTTTATGACCAAAACTCAGGTCGCTTCCTGCTCTTCAAGACAGAGGCTCCTTGTTTTGTAGTCTACACAGCAAACTTTGTGGATGAAAGTGTCATCATAGGAGGTCAGCCAATGGTACAGCACAATGGGATTGCTCTTGAAGCGCAGGCTTTACCAGATGCCATTCACAGCGACCTCAAAGACCAAGTCATTCTCAAAGCAGGTCAAACCTTTACAAGCAAGACACGTTATGAGCTTGTTGTGAAATAAAAGGATGGGAATTTCTACTTTTCGGGTCAATAGCATTTGTCTTATAACATTAGTAGAAATGGGCAAAGAGTAGGAAAATATGATATAATTTAATATTGAAAATACCTGTCCTATCTATAGGATAAAAGGAGAAAAAATGAAGAAAATTGTATTTGCTAGCGCCTTGGCTTTGACTTTAGCTGGAGCAGTTTTGACAAATGATGTTTTTGCCAATGACAGATTGGTGGCAACACAATCTGCAGATGGTAGAAATGAAAATGTCTTGAGCTCAGAAGTGCTAAATCCCTCTAGTGGCAATGTTTTGGTTGGGATTAAGGGAGAATTTTTAACCCCAAATAAACAAACTATTTTGGATGCGATTAATAAGATTCGTAAGGAAGCAGCTGATGAAGGTTTGGTAGATAAGTATGTTCCTATCAAATGGTCTACTGATCTTGAGAAAACTGCTTTTGTACGAGCTACTGAGGTGTCAGTAACTCTGAAACCTGAGCGTCTTTCTACGAAAGAAATCTGGACTGCTTTTCCATCTAGTAATAGTATAAGAGGAGAAGCTTTAGATGTGAACTATGAAGGTTTTCTAAAAGCAATTGAAAATTGGCATGCTGAGAAGGCAAATTATGTAGCGAAAAAGAAGGGTGGAACATCTAAAGAATTTACAGGTTATTATGAGGCTTTGATCAATTCTAAATTTACCTATGTGGGGCTCGCTGCTTTTAAAAATGCAGCTAGTTCTCAGAAAGTAGCAACGATTTCTCTAGCTTTAGGTGATGATGCTTCTTCAGAGGAATTGGCTGGTGGATATGGTCCTGCTATTCAGTATACAGAAGTGACCTCCTCAAACCTTTCAACAGTTAAAAGTAAAGCAGTCGTTGTAGAAAAAGCGCTGAAAGAATTTAGAACTTCTAGTTCAGACCAATCTGGTTGGGTGCAATCTAATGGAAAATGGTATTTCTATGAGTCTGGTGATCTGAAGACAGGCTGGGTGAAAACGGATGGTAAATGGTACTACTTGGATGACCTAGGTGTCATGCAAACTGGATTTGTAAAAGTAGATGGTAGCTGGTATTACTTGAGTAGCTCAGGTGCTATGTTTACAGGCTGGGGTACAGACGGAAATAGATGGTTCTACTTTGATGGCTCAGGAGCTATGAAGACAGGCTGGTACAAGGAAAATGGTACTTGGTATTATCTTGACGAAGCAGGTATCATGAAGACAGGTTGGTTTAAAGTTGGACCGCACTGGTACTATGCCTACGATTCTGGAGCTTTGGCTGTGAGCACAACAACACCAGACGGTTATAAAGTAAATGGAAATGGTGAATGGGTAAACTAGGCAACTAGTGAACAAATAGTCTGTTTCAATAGCTTTTTATAAGGAAGTTGTAAAATTATATAACCTTAAAATGGGGAAGGCTAGTTTGCCTTCTCTATTTTCTTGAAAGTTGTAAACAAAAAATCTTCAATGCCTACCTACGTAGCACAGATGATTTCAGAAAATCGATTTATAAACAATAAGAAAACTCCCCCAAGCTATCCTGTCTAATCCAGTCTATCTTGCAGATGGTCAGTCTTTGTGATAGAATATCATAAAGTCCTTTTGAGGGGGAACTTGCTAGGAAATCCCCAAGCACAGTAACTGATCAACTACCCTCACGAAAGTGAGGGTAGTTTTTCAGATTTTGAGGTTGTTAATTTTAAGGGTAGCCTCGATTGGACTTTTCCAGTCCCATATTATCCTTCAAAGTAGATAGAGAGAATTACAAGAGTATAGGATTCAATCAATTATTCACTCTCAAGAAATTTATATGAAGAAAGTCTACTACCTATAAGGTTTTAACCGTTTGCTAGTTTACACAGAACCATTCGTTAAATTTTTGTAGACTTACGATGTTAAATTAGTCCTCGTTTTTAGAGGCAAAAATCAAATGTTCCTAACTTATTTGAAATGAAGTTAGGCTTAATTTGGAAGAGATGATATGGTTTGATTTTTCTAAATCCAATCTAGTAGATCTAGCCTCAATCTCTGGCTCTTAGTTCGAAATGGTTTCTAAAATATACAGAAACATTTGTTTAGTAGATTTTAACTTGCTTTCTTTTAGTTGTTTGGAGAATGATTGAACAGAAGAGATGTTTAGATAGTGCTTGTTTTAGCTATCTGGTGATAGGTCTCTTGGCACTTATCTCTATTTTAGAGGGAGAATTTATGAATGTAAAACGTAAACCCATAGCCGTCATTTTGATCCGTTCGGGTTCACGCGGCTTAGTGGATAAAAATATCAAACCGCTAGCAGGCAAACCTTTGGTTTTCTATACCATCGAAGTCGCTCTAGCCTCCAAGCTATTTAGTGACATCTGGGTCTCCTCAGACTCGCTAGCCTATCTAGAACTCTGTCGTCAAGCCTATCCAGAGATTCATTGTGTCCATAGATCAAAAGAATTGGCCCTGGCAACAACCTCTAGCTTAGAAACCTTACGAGACTTTTTACACCCCTTTGAGGAAGAGCAGCTCTTCGTAAATCTGCAGGTGACCTCACCCCTGAGAGAAGTAGAGCATCTCATCGAATCCTATCAACTCTACTGTCAGTCTGGAGCTGACCATCTGATTTCCTGTGTCAAGGCAGATAAGAGTCGCAGTCTTTTCTTGCAGTTGGAGGAGTCGGCTTTTATCCGTCCGCCTCAGGTGTCCAAGCACTATGCTCGGCAAAAAGAGCCTGTCTATTACTATCCCAACGGTAGTATCTGGATTTCTCGCAAGGACCTTTACCTAAGAGATGAGACCTTTTATACAGATAAGACAGTAGCCTATGAAATGCCCAAACTCTATTCTTATGATATCGACGATGCCTTGGACTTTGAAGTCGTTGAGACCTTACTGCAACATCACCACCTAGGAGAATCAAAGAGATGAAACACCTCATCATTGCCACAACGCCCTTGCAGGCCAAGATTGCCCAGCATATTAAGGGACTCTATCCTGATCAGAACTTTGTCAGCCTCTATGTTAGTCCTGTCAAAAATGCCCGTCATGAATATTATGCTCAGGAATTTGACCATGTTCACTATCCACAGACGGCAGAGGACTTGGCTCAGATTTGTCAGGAGCTGGCTGGAAATTATGACACTATCTTTTATGCCAGTTTTGACAATAGCTTGATTCTGGACTTGATTGCTAGTTCGACCTATCAGCACCTCAGGAGTTTCGATGATGGTTATGCGGATATTTACCCCTTGGGCATGTATGCCCGGCCTCTCCATCCCAGTCAGGTTGGCTCCTTGGGCTTGAGCAGAGATGACTTGATTGAGCGGACGGAAAAGCACTATACCCTCTATCGCAGTGACTACCATGTCGTAGCGAGAGAAAAGCTAGTCTATTTGGAGCATTTTTTTGACCTGCCCCAAGCACCCGTTTCAAATGGCAAGACAGTCAAGGTCCTGCTGGGCCAAAAGTTCTCGGAAGAGGACGACCAGATTTCCATCCGTTTTATCAGTACCTATGCCAAGGCCTTGGCCATTGACCTCTATCTACCCCATCCCAAGGAGACTTTCACTATACCAGATGTGACTTACTTGGAGACGGAGCTAATCTTTGAAGATGTCCTAGCCCAGCTCTTTCAAGAATACGAGTTCGTTCATGTCTATCATTTTACTTCATCAGTCAGCCTCCATTTGAAAGACCTGCCCCATGTGACCATCACAGGTATTTCTCTCCCCTACTATGAGGACCGTCAAAAAGAATTGCGACGATTAGGTTGTCAATTTGAAAGGGTTTCACTTGGCTGGTAGCATAAATAAATATATTAGGAAATGTAAATCCATGCACTAGCTTGGATTTTTTATTGGGGTATTAAGTAGATGTTGGGTATATTGATAGAATCTAGTAAAAGTATGATTCATATGATATAATTCAGATTAGTAAATCTTTCTGACAAACAAGTACAGATAAATGAGTCGCAAAGGTTACCGTATATGATAGGAGATTGTTATGACTAAAATGGTTACAATACATCCAGGGCTCTGGCAAAGAGAGGTTAGAAAATATGGCTTTGAATCATCCCAATTGTCTAGAAAGAAAATTGCAGATTATTTAGGTTGGGGACATCTATATATTTTAACCCATCCTCAAGTTCGACCCGATTGGAAGGCTGGCTATGAACAAATAGGTTTTGAAAGGGATGAATTAGTGAGTGTAAGCCATTATCAATCAGATATTGGTCATGATGAATTAAGTATTCGCCCTTCTGATATCATTGATAGGTATCCTAATGGAAAAATGACTGTTGTTAATGGATTTGTGGCTAGCATTGAATTAGAAGATGAAACCCTATATTTTACTTCCGGATTATATTTAAAGAAAAATAAAAAAGAAGAACTGGAATGGTTAAATCGAGATGGTTCGACAGCAATGCGGGCACGGTACTATAAGCCAAGAGAAGAACCAAGTCCCATTTATATGATGGAGGACAATTATTTATATTATAAAGATGGAGAATGGTTAACCTATGAAGACTTATTGATTCAGGTATTAATCAGTCTTACAGATAAGAAAGACATCTTAATTCGAGATCAACATAACGTGGTGACTCCCAAATTATGGCGCTTTGTAGAAAATACAAACCGTCTCTATTGGGAATATATCCATGACAATGTATTGCTAAATCCAGCTCATAATCTAAGAAGAAAAACTAGATATTTAGTAGCTTCAGAAGTATTAACATCAATCTTGCAAGATTTAGGGTATCACGCACAATTTATGCCACCGATTTTTGCACCTCAAGTTTCCTCAGTAGTATTACAAAGAAGAAAGCCTAGTTCCTATTGTTATGTAGGGAATATGAGTAAGGTAAAAAGGGTAGAATGGATTATAGAAGCCTTTAGGAAGTTAGAACAAGAAGACCTACCTGTAGAGGTATTCTTATATGGTGGAGATATTGACAAATTGAAGAAAGAGTATCCGACTTTGCCATCTACCATTCATGTTGTTGGATATGTAGATGAGGTACCTTATTGGGAACATGATGGCTATATTTCAACTTCCCAAAAGGAATTATTTGCCAATGCCTGTGTTGAAGCTATGAGTTTTGGATTGATTCCCTTGCTTTCTAATGTTGAAATTGCTCATCAATATTATGCATCTAAGAACTCAGATATTTGCTTATATGATACACCAGAGGAGTTAGCGCATCTTATCAAGTGTTTATATGAGACTGATAAAGAAATCGAGCTAGAAAATACAAGTAAGTTTGTGAATCGATATTCAAAAGAACAAGTTTCTAAGAGATATTTATCACTCATGAACGCCTAAAAATGAAATAGATAATGAGATTTTATTGGATATCTTATTATCTATTTTTTTTAATTTCCTTTATGTATAATTGTTTGATAAAGGAAACTGAGAGTGATATACTAGTATAGTTAGTATAATTTTTTATAATGAGTAGAAAGAAATAAAAGGGAAAAGACCTTATGAAAAAAGATACAATTCAAAAATATTCATTACGTAAATATAAAGGAATTGGTGCAGCGTCTGTTTTATTAGGGATGATGGTTGTTGGAGCTAGTCCGGTATTGGCTGAAGAAACTACAAATACAGCTAATGAAACTACAGTAACACCTGCAAAAGATAATGTGGAAATGGAAACGTTGAGTAATGGTACTGGTAGCTATACAATGCCAAAAATGCATGTGTTTGATGGTTTGAATTATCATGCAACGGGGACAGAAGATGGATATGAAAGAAATCATCGCGAGAATGAAGGTAGAGCCAAATATAATTTAGACAGAGTTGAAAAGGAAACTATAAAAAAACAAGGAGAAGATAACTTTAAGGATTCAAAAATTTCTTATGTCACAAAAGAAGGCGAAGTGCTGAAAGAAGAATCTGATGTAGAAATTCCTGTTGGTGATAAACACCTTTCTAGTACTACTATGGATTATAAAATTCGTGGACTTTTTGGCAAACGTTATGAAGGAAATGTAGCAAATTTAACTAATGATGTTTTAAGTAAAATCAAAGAAGCTGATAAAGTTTTAGAAAAGAACGGAGAAAAATATCATAAGATTGATACAGAAGTAGATAAACATGAGGGGACTACTAAGGAAACAACTTTCAATGATATTACAGTACATGCAAATCCTGGAAACTTGCATAATGAAGATGGAAGTATTCGCTATAACAATATTAAAGAAGGTAGTCGAGTTTGGTTAGTTTCTGAAACTGATGAAGGAAAATATGGGAAGTATGTTTTAGCCACAAAACCAACTACAGCCAATGATTCTTGGGCTGTTGAAACATTTAAACAAGGTGAAAATGATGCTAAAGATTTTACAAAAGAAAATATAACAACTGATGGTGGAATTAAGGAAGGAGATACTATATTAGTTGTTGAAAAAAATGAGGTAGCATTAAAAGAATCTGTTTCTACAGCAACGGAACAAGAAGCGTATACGGCGGGTGCATTTTTTAATGAGAAAGCATTAGAGGAAGGCTTAAATAATCTTTTAGATGAGAGATTAAGAGATTTAAAAGACGAAGATGTCACTAACTCTGAAAAAGAAAAGACATGGGAAGAAATCTATAAGGTTACATTAACAAATAAAAATGCAGTAGATAATAAGAATCGTCCTACTTATTCTGTACATCAGGAGTTTAATGGTTATATAAGAGAAAACGGAAAGTTTGTAAAATATAACGATGTGACAGAATATATAACTAAGCTAAAAGAAATGTTTGGCGAAAAAGAAATTACAGTAGGATGGAAAAATTCTCGAGATAAAGTAGAACCAAAATTTGTTGGAAATATTGAAGAGTTTAAAGACACTGCTAACTACGAGAGTGAAAAAGCAAATGTCACGAAGTTTAAAGAGGCTCATAAAGCAATTCAGTATGTCGACCAAGTTCCAACAAATGCAAATTTTGTAAAAAATGTGTTTGAAGTAAATGTAGATTTTAAACTAGGAGATAAGAGTACAGATTCTTATTATCCTAGTGAAGATGATGATTCTAATCAACCAGAAAAAACTTATTTAGCTTATAGATTTGGCTATTTTGGTTCGAAATATTATAGTGAAGATACTAGATATCAATATGGATTAGGCCAATTATATAAAGAATATGAAAAAGATGGAGTTCGATATAGAATTGCCGCACCTACGAAATATGAACAACATGCGTCAATATCTGAGCCTATTTATAGTGAAATTCATTATTACGACTTATACCAACCAACCCGTGCTTACCATATTAGTGATCAACTAACTAATGTTAAAAACATCTACGCTAAGGAAGAAACAGAAACTACTGAGAGTAAAGGTAGTGTCATTGTTAAGTATGAATTAGCGGATGGAACTTCTATTAAAGAAAGTACAGATGTTGTTAAAGATGCAGTGATATCTTCTACAGAAACTAAATATTACTTAAATAAGGATAATCAAAAAGTAGTAGTAGGAACACCAACGACAACAAACAAAGAGGTTTCATATGATGCTACAACGGTAAAACTACAAGAAATCACCAAAGATGGTAAAAAATATAAACTAGTAGGACTGAAAACTGGCTCTCCGGCTGAGACAGGAAAAGTTGCATCAGGAACTACTGAAATTACCTATGTCTATAAACTAGCAACGGGTGGAAATGTATTTGCAAAATACATGTTAGAAGGAACAACTACTGAAATAGCAGCAGGAAAACTACTAACACAAGATGCTTCTATAGGAGATGAATATACGTCTACTGCTCCTAAAGTGGGAACAATACTTCAAAAAGATGGTAAGTCTTATTTTTACAAAGGACATCGTGCTACATCAGCGCCTGAAATAGGTACAGTTGATGAAAATGAAAAAACAGTTATTTATGACTTTTTAGAATACTTTAGTGAAAAAGGTGAACCAGAAGTACAGCCGGAATTACCAGAAGGAATTGTAAGTGAGAAGGGTGAACCAGAAGTACGACCAGAATTACCAGAGGGAGTTGTAAGTGAGAAGGGAGAACCGGAAGTACGACCAGAATTACCAGAAGGTATTGTGAGTGAGAAGGGTGAACCGGAAGTACGACCAGAATTGCCAGAAGGAGTTGTAAGTGAGAAAGGTGAACCAGCGATTCGTCCTGTAGCTCCATTATTGATTACTCGTCATATTATTATTGAATCGAATGAAGAACTCGTTCCAATTCAAATTGGTAAATTGGCTCCTAAATCTGATATCATATCGAAAAATGGTAAGAAATATAGATATACAATGACCCATGAAAAAGATGGCATTGTTACCCATTTATATACTGAGTTAATAGGCGATGACGTAGCGAAACCACAGGATCAAGAATACCTTCAGTCAAATTCTGTTAAGATTGATGAACCTACAAAACAAGAAGGTTCTTATCAAGATGAAGCGATTACCCAAGAAGAGGACAAGTCATCTCAGGGGCAACACTCAGAATCTGGGGAAGAGTTACCTCAAACAGGACAAGCTGAACTTCCAAACACTGGTACAGCAGATAATGCTAGCCTAGCAGCACTTGGACTTCTTGGAGTCTTGAGTGGATTTGGACTTGTTGCTCGTAAGAAAAAAGAAGACTAATTCTAATTAGATTTTCTGACAAGAATAAGGAGTAGGATATCATATCCGCTCCTTTTCTTTTTGGGTTGAGATAAGAGTCATCATAGCATTGGTTAAAAATTTTCGGTGGTTTTATTGTCAATTCTCTGTAAATTTTTCTCGTTCTAATCCCATATAGACAAGATGGCAGAATCATAATCTATAAGTTGTCTGGCTTGACTTTCTTGATGGGAATTATATAATAGATGTAATAAAAATAATTACAACCGAGAAAGAGGACCATTTATGACCTATGAATACAAGAGTCACATTTATTTAGCAGAGGCAGTTTTAAATGTAAAGGATTTGGCAAGTCAAACAGCCTTTTATCAGCAAGTGCTTGGTTTAGAAATCTTATCTCAAACTGAGACAGAGGTCGTTCTGGGACTTGGAGGAAAAGCCTTGGTACACTTGATTCAAACACAAGAGAGCGGTGAAGTAAGGGAACATTATGGCCTTTACCATCTGGCCATTCTCTTGCCGACACGAAAGGCTTTGGCGGATGTCTTGAAGCACCTGACAGATTTACAGATTCCTCTAGTTGGCGGTGCAGACCATGGGTACAGTGAGGCTCTTTACTTGGAGGATTTGGAGGGAAATGGCATTGAACTCTATCGAGATAAGCCGGTTTCCACATGGGATATTCGAGAAGACGGACGCATTATCGGAGTGACGGAGGCTCTTGCGGCGCAGGACATTTATGAGCTGGGGGAAAGAGTAGAGCCCTTTATCCTGGCAGAAGGTACGAGAATGGGGCATATTCATCTTTCCGTCAAGGATAGTCGAAAGTCCAGCCAGTTTTATCAAAAGGTGTTAGGGTTAGAGGATAAATTCAGTGTGCCTAGCGCTAGTTGGATTGCAGCTGGGGACTATCATCATCATTTGGCAGTCAACGAATGGGGAGGAAAAAATCTGGCTCCGCGTAAGCAAGACTTGCCAGGTTTGGCCCATTATGTTATTGAGGTTGCTAGTAAAGAAGAACTGTTAACGATTGCCCAGCGAGCACAAGAAGTTGATGCACCAATCAAATGGCTGACATCAAGCCAGTTGGAAATCACAGACCCAGACGGAATTGTGACTCGTATCCGCTTAGACAGGATATGATGACAATCAGAGTATAAATTGTGGAAAGTGCTCCTTATCCTAGTCAGATATGTAAAAAATTTGATATGATAGTAGGGAACAAGGAGAAGAAAACAATGACCAGTGAATACCAGAAAATGATAGCAGGAGAGGTTTACCGTCCATCGGATCCAGAATTGCGAGCCTTGGCTCAGGCTTCTCGCCAAAAACAGTCTGCCTTTAACAAGGAAGAAGATCCTTTGAAGGGAGTCGAAATCATCAAGATCTGGTTCGGCTCGACTGGACAAAATATCTTTGTCAATCCACGCCTGGTGGTCGATTATGGGGTCAATATTCATCTAGGGGAAAATTTTTATTCTAATTGGAACTTGACCATGCTGGATGTTTGTCCGATTCGCATCGGGGACAATGCGATGATTGGTCCCAACTGTCAGTTCTTGACTCCCCTCCATCCATTGGACCCGCAGGAACGTAATTCAGGTGTGGAATACGGGAAGCCCATTACCATCGGTGACAATTTCTGGGCTGGAGGAGGCGTCATTGTCCTTCCTGGAGTGACATTGGGTAATAATGTTGTTGCTGGAGCAGGGGCTGTAATCACTAAGTCCTTTGGCGACAACGTTGTCCTAGCTGGTAATCCTGCGCGCGTGATTAAGGAGATACCTGTGAAATAAAGAGATTGGTAAAAAAGTTTTTAAGATAAGAAAAGCGCATCATATCAGGTGTTTAAAAAACGTTGATATGATGCCTTTTATCATAAATTAGGTTAACTTTTTTTCAATTGAGTGTTTACTTAGCTGTTTGCTAGGTTTTACGCTAGAAGTTCTACAAATTCTTTCTCTTCTTGGCATTTTTGGTCAGAGAAACCTGGTAAGTATCTTGTTCTTTAGTGAGGTAATTGATGACTTGAAAATCATCGGTTTGAGCCTTGAAGTCCACTTCGTAGACAGTGGTGACTTGTTCTCCATCATTGCTGGTATCAATAGAGATGAGGTCTAACTCAGTACAGAATTGTGATAGCCCAGATTGGATAGTTTGGAGTTTTTCTTCTTGGTTGGCAATTGTGATGGTTAATAGTCTACGACGTTGGTGATTGCTCTTGCTTTGTTGCTTTTCTAAAAGAAGCCATACTGCTAAGATAAAGACGGTGAAGAGAATAGCTAGAGCTAGGTAGCCTGTCCCTGCTGCCAGCCCGATAATCATGGCAAGGAAGATCGCAATTAGCTCCCGTGAGCCACTGGTAGCTGAACGGAAACGAATGAGGCTAAAGGTTCCTGCAACAGCGATAGAGGTTCCTAAGCTGCCATTTACCAGAAAGATGACCAAGGTCATCAAGCAGGGGAGTAGGGTCAAACTAACAGCAAATTCCCGTGTATAGAGGGTACGGTGTTTGTAAGCCCAGGTCAGCGCCAAACCTAAAATCAGGCTGACCAAGAGAGCCAGAAAGAGCTGGATAGGATTGGCAGTGGCAGTTGTGTCGTTGAAGATAGAGTTGAAAAGATTAGACATAAGTAGTACCTACACTTTCTGTGCTTGGTCGTGGGCTATAGTCCAGCCCTTGAGACTTGTGGTAGGCACAGCTGTATTTTGAAAATTTCTGCTCTACCAGTCCATATTGGTCGAGAATATCTTGTAGCCATTGGGGTTTTCTACCAGGTGCTTTAATTTCCATGATGACAATGTCCTCGTTTAGTAGAGGGCAACCGTCCTTTCCTGAGAATAAACTGACATTATTATCACGATAGGTTAGATTTTGGTCAATGGTGATACGAATTTTATTGTAGGGAAATCCGCTAATTTCTTTCTTTTCCTTGAGAGAAAAACGGTCGTAGTAAATATACATACGAGGGATAATAGCTTGCTGATATTCCTCTTGGAGTTGCTGAATTTTTTCAATTATCATTCGGTCCTTGATACTGCTATCCAGCTGTCCCTTGGTCATAAACTGGGTGATAGACTGGGGAGTCGATAAGAGACGATGTTTTCGTCCGACACCAGCTCTGTCCTTAGATTTGATTTCTAAAAATACCTGACTATCAGGCTGGACTTGACTGAGATAGGTTCGCATCCGAATCTTTTCTTTTCGCTTAGTCCCTTGGCCATCCTCCTGAATCATATCAAATTGCTCTGTATCAAAGTAGATGTTGGAAATGGTCGAAGTTGGATAGTCATCCTCGACGAGGTATATTTTTAAGTTCTCTATTAAATTAGCCAAGTCACCCTTGGCAACGACATATTTGGTTTCGATTCGTTTAAAGCTTGTTTCAATTGGTTTCATAAATCCTGTCTCCTTTATCAAACTATTTCAGTACACTATCTTATTAGCAGATAGGTGTGTCTGGGCAAGTTGAACTTGCTTGTAATTAGTCTATGGAATTTTCCTAAAACTTTTGTTAAAGATAACTTAACTGAAACTGAACTTAAGAAAACTTTCAGAAAAAGTTTAGATTTTTTTCAGACTTACCCTGTAAACTAAGGTCAAGCTAAAGGAAGGCGAGGAAAAAGTATGAAATCAAAAAAATTGACCCTAATCTTAACCAGTTTAACAGTTTTGACCTTGATGACAGCTTGTGGGCAGTCAACGACCAAGTCAAGTACAACTGCAGCGGCAGATACCACTGCTATCACAACTTCAGCTAAAAACAGTCAATCTTCTTACTTTACAGAAAAGGACTACGACACTTCTTATGATGAAAGCACTGCTTCTAAGATTGAATTGTCAGGCTCATCCGCAAGTATCTCTGGAGACGGGGTGACAGTTTCTGGCTCAACAGTGACTATCTCAAAAGCAGGTACCTATGTCATCTCTGGTCAGTCTGACGGAGTGCAAATTAAAATCGCAGCTGATAAGTCTGATGATGTGAAACTTGTCCTAAAAGGCGCGACCATGACTAATACCAATGCAGCGATTTCTGCGACATCAGCCGGTCATGTCTATTTGACTCTGTCAGAGGGAACCACCAACAGTCTCTCTGACTCAAGCTCTAACAGTGATGAAAAGGCAAATGCCGCTCTCTTTTCTAAGGTTGATTTGACCATCAATGGCTCAGGAACTCTCACTGTAGATGGAAAGAAAAGCAATGCTATCAAGGCAAATGATAGGCTTCACATCACGGGTGGTACCTTTAACATCACATCAGTTGGCGATGCCTTTAATGTCAATGATGAACTCAACATCACTGGTACAACCATGACCATCGATGCTAAGGAAGATGGCGTTAAAGTTGATAATGATGACGATATGACTGTTGGAAATATGTATTTAGCTAACAATACCATAACAGTCACAGCAGGGGATGACGGCATTCACGCTTCTGGCAACCTAGTGATTGATAGCGGTACTTACACAGTCAAGAATTCGACTGAAGGAATTGAAGGAAAAGGCATTACGATTAATGGTGGCGATATCAATGTCTACTCGACAGATGATGGGGTGAATGCAGCTAATAAAAATGCCCAGCAAAGTGATATTTACTTTACCATGACAGGTGGTAATCTAACTGTAGAAGTTGGTCAAGGGGACACAGACTCAATCGACTCAAACGGAAATATCACGGTCACAGGCGGAACTATTAAAATGACTGGTCAAACAGGCTTTGATTTTGATGGAACAGCGACCTATACAGGTGGTGACATCTATCTCAACGGCGAAAAACAAACTGATATTGTCAACTCTATGCCTGGAGGCGGTGGACCAAATGGAGGTCCTCAGGGTGGCGGACCAGCTCCTGGTGGACGAGGATAAATAAAAAAGATAGCATTCAATTAGAATGGCTATCTTTTTATATGGGTGATAAATTGATATGTTACGAGGGATTTTATAATCGTAGCTTTCAAAGGCTAAATTGTTCAGTCATCCGTTTTTGTTTACTTAAATTTCTTGAATTTTAAGAAGATATTGAGTAGTTTTCCCTTAAATGTTTTGTTTTGGTAGGCGATTGTGAGGGAATTGAAAAATTCAACTGCTAGGTGTTCTTGGTGACCGAGTTCCATCTAGCTTGGGGTTGCTTCTGGGGAAAAGACGCCTAATTTGATGCGGAGTCCACCTTTTTTCATCTTGAACTGATGCATACCATACATCTTGATATCAAGGCTTGTATCGGACATGAGAGTAGCAGTATCACCTGCCATAGAAATTTTTGTATCGGCATCCGGAACGCCTGTTTTTTCAGCATCTAGACTGATAAAGATTTTTTGATAAGTTGGTTGACCGTACTCTCCAATCAACTCCTCACTTCCTGTCCACCGTGAACTCCAGCAAATACAAAATGTTCAGGGTGAATTTTAAAAGGAAGTGCTTGGTCACCCATTTTATTTAGTCCTTGGTTGAAGGCGAAGAAATCTCTCAAAGTAAATCCATCCACGTAAGCAGCTTGTAGGTTACGTCCCTTAACCGAATTCTTAGAAATGCCATGCCGCATTTGGTCTGATTCTGCTAGACGGTCAGCGTAGAGTTCGAGGATTTTTTGACTTCCAAGGGCTAATTTGGTTTCAATTAGGTCTTGAAAATTTCTTAGTCTGTTTCATATAAAAATGAGTAAAATGAATTCCCATTACCAAGGTCATTAGAGTTGCGATAGCAATGACGATGGTTGGATTAGCCGAGAAAAGTAGAGGGGAAATAGGCCTTTAAAAAGTGGATAGAAAAGACCATTTCGGAGTATAGAGAGGAAGTTCAAAAACATTTTTAGAAATAAGACATGTGCATTATAAACATCAGATACAAATCTGGTGCTTTATTTTTTAAAGAATTTCAACTTTTTTCTTGACAAGTGAGTAACCACTCACTATAATAGGTCTATATTCAGTAAGTGAGTAACCACTCACCTAGGAGGAAGCATATGAAAAAATTGCTACATTTACAAGATTTGGATAAGTCTTTTTGTCGTCAAATGGTTTTGAATCATGTCAGCTTTGAATTGCAGCCGGGAGAAATTATAGGCTTAATAGGTCCGTCTGGTGCTGGTAAATCGACTATGATTAAGACTATGTTAGGGATGGAAAAAGCTGACGGAGGGGTTGCTTTGGTATTGGATCATACTATGCCCAATCGTCATATTTTAGGAGATATTGGTTATATGGCCCAGTCAGATGCCTTATATGAGGCTTTGTCAGGTCAAGAAAATCTGGAATTTTTTGGTCAGCTAAAAGGGCTATCCAAAAGAGATCTGACAGCTGAAATTGCCCATGTGGCTCAAGTTGTGGATCTGACAGAGCATTTGAATAAAACGGTATCCGGTTATTCTGGAGGAATGAAGCGACGCTTGTCTTTAGCCATCGCGCTTCTGGGGAATCCTCAGCTCTTGATTTTGGACGAACCGACAGTTGGAATCGACCCTTCTCTTCGGAAGAAAATCTGGAAAGAATTATTCGCGCTTAGAGACAATGGGGTTGGGATATTAGTTACTACCCATGTTATGGATGAAGCAGAGTTAACGGATAAGGTCGGCTTATTATTAGGTGGAAAAATCATTGCTTTTGATACACCGCAACACTTAAAAGAAAGTTATCAAGTTTCAAGTATTGAAGAAGTATTTTTGAAAGCAGAAGGAGAGTAAGATGAGAACCATTGCTATTGCTAAAAAAGTTATCAAAGAATTGCTTCGTGACAAACGAACCTTGGCTATGATGTTTGTAGCGCCGGTATTTATTATGTGGCTGATGAACCTCATGTTTTCAGCTAGTACAACCGTGAATGTCAAGTTAGCGACACAAGATCTATCAACTGGTTTGATAACGAAAATGGATGAGCTTGATCATGTGGACATCGAGACTTATCAAGACTTAGATCAGGCCAAAGAAGCGCTAGCAAATGAAAAAGTCGATGCTGTGATTTCTTATAAAGACGGTGAGTATCAGGTCGACTACGCAAATACAGATGCCTCCAAGACATCTATGATACGACAAGTGTTACGAACAAGTATCGCCAGTGAAGGCACCGATCAGTTACTATCTCGTATCAAACAAGCTCTTCCACAATTGAAATTAGATGCAAAGGCGCCTGAAATCAAAGAATCTTACCAATATGGAGATAAAAATACTGGATTCTTTGCACGTATGATTCCAATTTTAATTGGCTTTGTGGTCTTCTTCTTTGTCTTTTTGATTTCTGGTATGGCACTTTTGAAAGAGCGCACAAGTGGAACCTTGGATCGCTTGTTAGCAACCCCAGTGAAACGTTCTGAAATTGTCTATAGCTATATGTTGTCTTACGGTATTATTGCGATTTTTCAAACGGCAGTTGTCGTCTTAGCAGCAATTTGGCTACTAGATGTAGAAGTTGTAGGAAATATTTTAAATGTTATAATAGTTAATGTGGTACTGGCTCTTGTAGCACTAGCTTTTGGAATTCTCTTGTCTACTCTAGCAAAATCAGAATTCCAAATGATGCAATTTATTCCTCTCGTGATTATGCCTCAACTCTTTTTCTCAGGGATTATTCCATTGTCATCCATGGGAGCATGGGCTCCAACTGTGGGGAAATTTTTGCCATTAACCTATTCTGGTGATGCAATAAGCCAGATTATTCTTTACGGACACAATCTTGGTGATATTTTGCCAAATCTTGGTGTTTTAATGATTTTCTTGATCATTTTAACAATTCTCAATATTGTTGGATTGCGTCGTTATCGTAAAGTTTAGAAATCAACATAAATAATGCTAAAAAGGTGTGAAGATTAGATGGATAAGACTGTTTTTGAATCGTTTGAAGATTACTTAGAAGAAGCGAATTACCCTCAAGGAAAGAAAAAAATCATGCAGGCAGCAGTGGATCTCATATCAACTAGGAGTTACCATGGGACCTCAACTCTTCACATAGCTGAGCGTGCTGGACTAAGCCAGGCAACTTTGTTTAAGTATTTTAAGACGAAGGATGATCTACTGACGGCTATTTTACATCCTGTAGTCCCAGGCATTTTCGGTAGTTTTGTTGAGGAACTCTTAGCTTTTGAAACGACAGAAGAGAGGGTTCGTTATCTCGTCCACGATCGTATGAGCTATCTCAAAAAAAATCGTGCTTTGATGAAAATCATTCTGCAGGAGAGTTTTTCAAATAAGAAACTAAAAAATGAACAGATTTTTATCTGGAATGCTATTCAAGATAAACTTCGAGTGCTTCATAAAGAATTGCTAGCAGATCCACGTGTAAATCCAGAGTTAACGATTCCTCAAATGGTTCGTATTTGTGTTGGTCCATTGTTAGCTTACTTCGCTCAACTTTATATCGTTAGCGACAACGGAGAAATAAAGGAAGAGGACCTAGACTTATTAGAAAAACAGATTTTAGGTGGTTTGTGGAAATAAGGGAGTTCTAGAAGAGCTAAGATTTATTTACTTGACTTTCAAACAAGCTAAAAAAGACATGTTCTGCTTATTTCAGATTCATGTCTTTTTTGTTGTTGGATTTTGTATTCTTCATAAGTCCTCAATCGCTTTGCCAAAACAGAAACCGACTTCTCCAGCGGTGCAACGATTTCTCAAGTGTATGGAAGAGGAGATTTCTGGATTGCTAAAGAGAATTCCTTGACACTCTGCCAGCTTTTGATACAATAGTACAAAATCAGAGGAGGTGGGTTATGATTCAGAAACATGTGATTCCCATTTTAGAGTTTGACGACAATCCTCAGGCGGTCATCATGCCTAATCACGAGGGGTTGAATTTGCAGTTGCCCAAGAAGTGTGTCTATGCTTTTTTAGGTGAGGAGATTGACCGTTATGCGAGGGAAGTAGGGGCGGACTGTGTGGGCGAATTCGTTTCTGCCACCAAGACCTATCCAGTCTATGTTGTGAACTATAAGGGCGAGGAAATTTGTCTGGCTCAGGCTCCTGTGGGTTCTGCCCCAGCGGCCCAGTTTATGGATTGGTTGATTAGCTATGGTGTGGAGCAGATAATTTCCACTGGAACCTGTGGTGTGCTAGCTGATATAGAGGAGAATGCCTTTCTAGTCCCTGTTCGGGCTTTACGAGACGAAGGTGCTAGCTATCACTATGTGGCACCTTCTCGCTATATGGAAATTCAGCCAGAGGCTACTGCTGCTATTGAGCGAGTGTTGGAAGCCAAAGGGATTCCCTATGAAGAAGTCATGACCTGGACGACAGACGGTTTTTACCGAGAAACGGCTGAAAAGGTGGCTTATCGCAAGGAAGAAGGCTGTGCTGTTGTGGAGATGGAGTGTTCTGCGCTTGCAGCAGTAGCCCAACTGCGTGGGGTTCTCTGGGGAGAGTTGTTGTTTACAGCTGATTCCTTAGCAGACTTGGACCAGTACGATAGTCGTGACTGGGGTTCAGAAGCTTTCGAGAAGGCCTTGGAACTCTGCCTTGAGATAGCCTTTCAGATCTAGCTACTCTTCTTCTTTTTATGGTACAATGGATGTATGTTATTCAAATTATTTGTGAAAAAAATTGAGAGAGCCTTGGGCGGACTTTCGCCAGCTCGTCGCATCTTTTTAAGTTTCGCTGGAGTTATTTTTATAGGCTCTCTCCTTTTGAGTTTGCCTTTTGTCCAAGCGAGTGGTTCGCAGGCCACTTATTTTGACCATCTTTTTACGACGGTGTCTATGGTCTGTGTAACCGGCCTTTCTACGCAACCGGTAGCTACTACCTATAATGTCTGGGGGCAGTTGATTTGTATGCTCTTGATACAGATTGGTGGTCTGGGGCTCATGACTTTTATCGGGGTCTTTTATATTCAGGGGAAGCAAAAGCTCAGTCTTCGCAGTCGTGAAACTATTCAGGAAAGCTTTAGTTACGGGGAGACTCGGTCGCTGAAGGCCTTTATGCGATCTATCTTTTTGACGACTTTTCTAGTGGAGGGCTTGGGTGCCTTTCTACTAAGTTTCCGTTTTATTCCTGAGTTCGGCTGGGGACGAGGCATTTTTACCTCTATCTTTTTAGCCATTTCAGCCTTTTGTAATGCTGGTTTTGATAATTTCGGCAGTAGCAGTTTAGTGGCTTTTCAGACGGATCCCTTGATCAATCTGGTCATTGCTGGCTTGATTATCACGGGTGGTCTTGGCTTTATGGTCTGGTTTGACTTGGCAACCCAGTTTGACAAGAAGAAAAAACGCCGTCTGCGTTTCCACACTAAGCTGGTTCTCTTCTTGACTGCAGGGATCTTGCTGTTTGGGACAGTATCCACACTCTTTACGGAGTGGCACAATCCAGGAACAATTGGCAATCTCAGTGTTCCAGAGAAAGTGCTGGTTAGCTTTTTCCAAACCGTCAGCATGAGAACAGCTGGCTTTGCTTCTATTGATTACACTCAAGCTCGGCCTGTGACCTTGTTTATCTATATCCTACAGATGTTTCTGGGTGGAGCGCCTGGAGGGACGGCTGGGGGACTCAAGATTACGACTTTCTTTGTCTTGTTGGTCTTTGCGCGTAGTGAATTGCTGGGTTTACCTCATGCCAATGTTGCGCAGAGAACTATTGAGGCTCGAACAGTTCAAAAATCCTTTAGTGTCTTCATTATCTTTTTGATGACCTTCTTGTTGGGCTTGGTGTTGTTGGGAATTACGGCAGAAGGAACACCGCGATTTATCTACCTTATGTTTGAGACCATTTCAGCTCTTGCGACAGTTGGGGTAACGGCAAATCTGACACCAGAATTGGGCAAGCTAGCTCTCAGCATTGTCATGGTGCTCATGTTTATTGGCCGTATCGGTCCCTTGACCTTGCTGGTTAGTCTAGCGGATTACCAGCCTGATAAGAAAGATTTGATTCAGTATATGAAAGCAGATATTAGTATTGGATAAGAAAGGAAGAATGATGTCAGATCGTACGATTGGAATTTTAGGCTTGGGGATTTTCGGGAGTAGTGTCCTGATGGCCCTTGCCAAGCAAGATATGAATATCATTGCTATTGACGACCACGCCGAGCGTATCAATCAATTTGAGCCAGTTTTGGCGCGTGGAGTTGTGGGCGATATTACAGACGAGGAACTCCTCAGAACTGCAGGAATTGATACCTGTGATACGGTTGTAGTGGCAACAGGGGAAAATCTGGAATCGAGTGTGCTTGCAGTTATGCATTGTAAGAGTCTAGGGGTACCAAGGGTTATTGCCAAGGTCAAAAGCCAGACAGCTAAGAAGGTGCTAGAAAAAATCGGTGCTGACTCGGTGATTTCACCTGAGTATGAAATGGGGCAGTCTCTAGCGCAGACCATTCTCTTTCATAACAATGTTGATGTCTTTCAGCTGGATAAAAATGTGTCTATCGTGGAGATGAAAATTCCGAGTGTCTGGGCAGGTCAAAGCCTGAGCCAGCTAGATCTACGTGGCAAATACAACCTCAATGTCCTAGGATTTCGTGAACAAGAAAATTCACCCTTGGATGTCCAGTTTGGCCCTAATGATCTCTTGAGGGCAGATGCCTATATCTTGGCAGTAATAAATAACCAGTATCTAGATGACTTGGTAGAATTAAATTCGTAAGGAGGGGAATCCCCTCTTTTTTGATGCTCAAAATAGCAAATAGAGATAGCAACCCTTGTATTCTAGTAAAAGTCCTTCAGAAGCTGGACTTTATGGTAGAATAGAAAGAAGTGACAAGAGAGAAAGAAAAAATCAGTCCCCTAAAGGAGTAGATTATGAAGTTATTGTCTATCGCCATTCCTAGCTATAATGCCGCAGCCTATCTTCATTACTGTGTGGAGTCGCTAGTGATTGGTGGTGAGCAAGTTGAGATTTTGATTATCAATGATGGGTCTCAGGACCAGACTCAGGAAATCGCTGAGCGTTTAGCCAGCAAGTATCCTAACATCGTTAGAGCCATCTATCAGGAGAATAAGGGCCATGGCGGTGCTGTCAATCGTGGCTTGGCAGAGGCTTCTGGACGCTATTTTAAAGTAGTGGATAGTGATGACTGGGTGGATCCTCGTGCCTACTTAAAAATTCTTGAAACCTTGCAGGAACTAGAGAGTGAGGGGCAGGAGGTTGATGCCTTTGTGACTAATTTTGTATATGAAAAGGAAGGTCAGTCTCGTAAGAAGAGTATGAGTTACGAGTCAGTCTTGCCTGTTCAACAGATTTTTGGCTGGGACCAGGTCGGAAATTTCTCCAAAGGCCAGTATATCATGATGCACTCGCTGATTTACCGGACAGATTTGTTGCGAGCGAGCCAGTTCCAATTGCCTGAGCATACTTTTTATGTCGATAATCTCTTTGTCTTTACCCCCCTTCAGCAGGTTAAGACCATGTACTATCTGCCTGTCGATTTCTATCGTTATTTGATTGGGCGTGAGGACCAGTCTGTCAATGAGCAAGTGATGATTAAGCGCATTGATCAGCAACTCAAGGTCAATCGACTCTTGGTAGACCAGCTTGATTTGTCCCAAGTGAGTCATCCAAAAATGCGAGAATATCTGCTGAATCATATTGAGATTACGACGGTGATTTCTAGTGCCTTGCTCAACCGAGCAGGCACAGCAGAGCATCTTGCCAAAAAACGGGAGCTGTGGACCTATATTCAGAAGGAAAATCCAGAGGTTTTTCAGGCTATCCGGAAGACCATGTTGAGCCGTTTGACCAAACATTCTGTCTTGCCAGCTCGCAAACTTTCCAATGTCGTCTATCAAATCACCAAATCTGTTTATGGATTTAATTAATATAAGTATTTTATAAGAGGGATTTAAGAAAAATTTTAACTTTTTCTTAATCCTTTTTAATTTTAGGAGATTATACTAGAGTCATCAAATAAAGAAAAACTCTAAGGAGAATCCTATGAAATTCAATCCAAATCAAAGATATACTCGTTGGTCTATTCGCCGTCTCAGTGTCGGTGTTGCCTCAGTTGTTGTAGCCAGTGGCTTTTTTGTCCTAGTTGGTCAACCAAGTTCTGTACGTGCCGATGTGGTCAATCCGACCCCTGCTCAAGTTGTACCAGACGCGACTTCGGTGAGTGAAAAGAGCGACTTACCAGCAGAACTTCTCAAAGAAGCAGTCGATACAGCTCTTCCTTCAGAACAGGTAGACTCAACACCTAAAGCAAGCTTGGATGCTACAAGCTCTCCAGAAAAAGCAGATGCAGGTGCTAAAGAGCCAGTAGTAGCACCCAAAGAAGAAGTACAAGCAAAACCAGAATCTAAGAAACAAACAGAAGATGCGGTTAAACCTGCGACAAATCCTGCGCCTACAGTTTCTGGACAAGACCGTGAAGCAAATGAAGCGCAGCCAGCAACTACCCCAGCTGAAGTCCAAAAAGGCGTAGCTGATAATACTAAAGACACAGTGGACGTTCCAGCAACTTACTTGGATAAAGCTAATTTCCCAGGTCCATTCACAGCTGGTGTTAACCAAGTCATTCCTTACGAGTTCTTCGCCGGTGACGGTATGTTGACTCGTCTTATCTTGAAGGATTCAGACAAGGCCCCATGGTCAGACAATGGTTCAGCTAAAAATCCCGCCCTTCCACCAGTAGAAAACTTAGGCAAAGGTCTTTACTTCTATGAAGTAGATTTGGCAGGAACTCAAGGTAAATCTGATAAAGAGCTTCTAGACCTCTTAAAACAAAACGGCACTCAAAGTTATAAGGCAACTATCAAGGTTTACGGTGCTAAAGATGGCAAGGCCGATTTGAGCAATCTCGTAGCAACAAAAGAATTGGATGTCAACTTGAACGGCTTAACTACTCCAGCTGAAGTGCAAAAAGGTGTAGCCGATAATACTAAAGACACAGTAGATGTTCCGGCTTCTTACTTGGATAAAGCTAACTTCCCTGGACCGTTCACAGCCGGTGTCAACCAAGTTATTCCTTACGAATTCTTCGCTGGTGATGGTATGTTAACTCGTCTTATCTTGAAGGCTTCAGACAAGGCTCCATGGTCAGACAACGGTTCAGCTAAAAATCCAGCCCTTCCACCAGTAGAGAAATTGGGCAAAGGTCTCTACTTCTATGAAGTAGATTTGGCAGGCACCCAAGGTAAATCAGACAAAGAACTTCTTGACCTCTTGAAACAAAACGGCACTCAAAGCTATAAAGCTACTATCAAGGTTT
This sequence comes from Streptococcus pseudopneumoniae, assembly GCF_001076775.1. GTDB lineage: Bacteria > Bacillota > Bacilli > Lactobacillales > Streptococcaceae > Streptococcus > Streptococcus pseudopneumoniae_G. The sequence goes on along the minus strand of NZ_JVGV01000027.1, from coordinate 69,133 downwards.
ACGGCGCTAAAGACGGCAAGGCCGATTTGAGCAACCTTGTAGCGACTAAGGATTTGGATGTCAACTTGAACGGCTTGACTACCCCAGCTGAAGTGCAAAAAGGCGTGGCTGATAATACTAAAGATACAGTGGATGTTCCGGCTAGCTACCTTGATAAAGCCAACTTTCCAGGGCCATTCACAGCTGGTGTTAACCAAGTTATTCCATACGAATTCTTTGCTGGTGACGGTATGTTAACACGCCTTATCTTGAAAGCATCAGACAAGGCTCCATGGTCAGACAATGGTTCAGCTAAAAACCCAGCTCTTCCACCAGTAGAAAAATTGGGCAAAGGCCTTTACTTCTATGAAGTAGACTTGGCAGGTACCCAAGGCAAATCAGATAAAGAGCTTTTTGACCTTTTGAAACAAAATGGTACTCAAAGCTATAAAGCTACCATCAAAGTTTACGGTGCCAAAGACGGCAAGGTCGATTTGACTAACCTTGTAGCGACAAAAGATTTGACAGTAAACTTGAACGGACATCAGTCTCTTGTTCCGATGCAGTCAGGTTTCGTCCCTTCTTCTAATGGTTCAGCTATGCCGGCTCCAATGATGAATAGTCATCAAGATGCGTCTAATATGAAAGATCAAATGCCTAGTGCCAATCAAGATGAGATGAAATCTAAAATGCCAGCTGCTAGCCAGGATAAGATGATGCCTAACAAAGAGCAGGACAAAACTATGAATGCTAGTCAGTCAATGGCAACTCCAAGTATGAAGCAAGACCAAGTCGCGGTAACCTCAAGCAAAATGTCTGAGGAAGGCAAGATGGCGTCTACTAACAAGGTGTCAAGTCCAATGATGGCTGATCACATGAAAGACCAAAAAGACATGCTTCCATATACTGGTGAAGCCCAAACATCAATGGCTACTCTTGGATTCTTTGGATTAGCTTTGGCCGGACTTCTAGGTGGACTCGGTTTGAAAACTAAAAAAGAGGAAAATGACTAGTCTAGTTACAGACTTTCTATCTAGGATTTGAAAAATCCAGATATCGTTTAGAATGTTCGTAAAGAGATAAAAATAGTGTTATACTATTGTGGTATAGCACTGTTTTTTTCAAAGGAGAGACAGATGGGAAAGACAATTTTACTCGTTGACGACGAGGTAGAAATCACAGATATTCATCAACGTTATCTGGTTCAGGCAGGATATCAGGTTTTGGTGGCCCATGATGGGGTAGAGGCCTTAGAAATCTTCAAGCGAAAACCGATTGATTTGATTATTACAGATATCATGATGCCTCGGATGGATGGTTATGACTTGATTAGCGAGGTCCAGTATCAATCTCCAGATCAGCCTTTTCTCTTTATCACGGCTAAGACCAGTGAGCAGGATAAGATTTACGGCCTAAGCTTGGGGGCAGATGACTTTATCGCCAAGCCCTTTAGTCCACGTGAGCTGGTTTTGCGTGTCCACAATATCTTACGTCGCCTTCATCGTGGAGGTGAGACAGAGGTCGTCAGTCTCGGGGATTTACGGATGAATCACGGTAGTCATGAGGTCCAAGTCGGAGATGTGGCGCTTGATTTGACAGTCAAATCTTTCGAACTTCTATGGCTTTTAGCCAGCAATCCAGAGCGAGTTTTTTCTAAGACAGACCTCTATGAAAAGGTCTGGCAAGAAGACTATGTGGATGACACTAATACCTTGAATGTTCATATTCATGCTCTGCGACAGGAGTTGGCTAAACATGCTAGTGCAGAAACGCCGACCATCAAAACTGTTTGGGGCTTGGGCTACAAAATTGAGAAAGCACGAGGTAGTTAATGAAATTAAAAAGTTATATTTTAGTGGGGTATGTCATTTCAACACTCCTAACGATTATCGTGGTTTTTTGGGCCATCCAGCGAATGCTAATTGAAGAAAGAGAGATTTATTTCCTAGTGGGTATGACTCTCGTGGCTAGTTTTATCGGTGCTGGGATTAGTCTCTTTCTCCTATCGCCAGTCTTCACTTCATTGGGCAAACTCAAGGAACATGCCAAGCGAGTAGCGGACAAGGATTTCCCTTCAAATCTGGAGGTTCAAGGCCCTGTAGAATTTCAGCAATTAGGGCAAGCTTTCAATGAAATGTCCCATGATTTGCAGGCGACATTTGATTCCTTGGAAGAAAGCGAACGAGAAAAGGGCTTGATGATTGCTCAACTTTCGCATGATATCAAGACCCCCATCACTTCGATCCAAGCGACGGTAGAAGGGATTTTGGATGGGGTTATCAAGGAAGGAGAACAGGATCATTATCTAGCAACCATTGGACGCCAGACTGAAAGACTCAATAAACTGGTTGAGGAGTTGAATTTTTTGACTCTAAACACAGTTAGAAATCAGGTAGAAACGACCAGCAAAGACAGCATTTTTCTGGACCAGCTCTTGATTGAGTGCATGAGTGAATTTCAATTTTTGATTGAGCAGGAGGAGCGAGATGTCCACTTGCAGGTAATCCCAGAGTCTGCTCGGATTGAAGGAGATTATGCTAAACTTTCTCGTATCTTGGTGAATCTGGTCAATAACGCTTTTAAATACTCAGCTCCAGGAACCAAGCTGGAAGTGGTGGCTAAGCTGGAAAATAACCAGCTTTCAATCAGTGTGACTGATGAGGGACAGGGGATTGCCCCAGAGGATTTGGAGAATATTTTCAAACGCCTTTATCGTGTCGAAACTTCGCGTAACATGAAAACAGGTGGTCATGGCTTAGGGCTTGCGATTGCGCGTGAATTGGCCCATCAATTAGGTGGAGAAATCACAGTTACCAGCCAGTACGGCCTCGGAAGCACCTTTACCCTCCTTCTCAACCTCTCTGGCAGTGAAAATAAAGCTTAAAACCCCTTTACAAATCTAGCCATTCATGGTAAAATGGATTTTGTGCGAAATATCAGCAGGAAAGCATGAAGCTCGTCAACAGGTGTCTTATGATAAGTAACCTTGGCTGTTTAGGCGAAGGGCATCTGCACGAATCAGGGCTTTCTAAGTGACTATTTCCACCGAAATATTATTTATATCAGGAGGACATTCACATGTCACGTTATACAGGACCATCTTGGAAACAAGCTCGTCGCCTTGGCCTTTCACTTACAGGTACAGGTAAAGAATTGGCACGTCGTAACTACGTACCAGGACAACACGGACCAAACAACCGTTCTAAATTGTCAGAATACGGTTTGCAATTGGCTGAAAAACAAAAACTTCGTTTCACTTACGGTGTAGGTGAAAAACAATTCCGTAACTTGTTCGTACAAGCTACAAAAATCAAAGGCGGAATCCTAGGTTTCAACTTCATGCTTCTTTTGGAACGTCGTTTGGATAACGTTGTTTACCGTCTTGGCCTTGCGACTACTCGTCGTCAAGCTCGTCAATTCGTAAACCACGGTCACATCCTTGTTGACGGAAAACGCGTTGATATCCCATCATACCGCGTAACTCCAGGTCAAGTGATCTCAGTTCGTGAGAAATCATTGAAAGTTCCAGCAATCCTTGAAGCAGTAGAAGCTACTCTTGGACGTCCAGCATTCGTATCATTCGACGCTGAAAAATTGGAAGGTTCATTGACTCGCTTGCCAGAACGCGACGAAATCAACCCAGAAATCAACGAAGCACTTGTCGTTGAATTCTACAACAAAATGCTTTAATTTTAAGATATATCTTACAGAAAGCCTACAACAGTGGGCTTTTTGCTTTGTCTTAAAACGTTGATTTCTGGGTTTGTCATCATTTTTGTCATCACTTATAACGAACTCACAGCTTTCTCATAAAATGAGACGGCTGTTTTTTCTTTTTCTTTGGAGAGATGACTGTAAGTGTCCATAGTCATAGCTAGTGTAGAATGACCTAGACGGTGTTGCAATTCTTTATACGGTATTCCAGAGTTTAGCAAAAGACTAGCGTGTGTGTGTCTAAAACCGTGGAAACCAATATTAGGTACACCAGCATGTTTGAAACGTGTGTTTAAACGAGTGGCTAGTGTTTTATTGTTTGGGTATTGAGGGAATCAGAGAAGTTTAAACGTCTGTCATTTTAAATTTGATGTTTATAAAATGATTAGCAGATAAGAAAAGGAACAACTTGCCTTAGTTGCTTTCAGAATGACAAGGAGATAAGAGAGATAAAACGCTTCTTAATTGCTTATTTAGTGGTATGAGAGTAGTCTTAAAGTAAGAGTGAACCAAGAGAAAATAAAAAAGCACCTAGAATAATCTAAGCGCTCAAGAGTAGTGGACGGTGTGCCTGTCCCGTCATCTCATACTATGAAGTTGCGTAGCGACACTATCATTTCTACCTCACTTCTCTTTAAACTAATTATACTATAAGGAATACCAGCGTGACCACTAACCAAGTAGAAAAGAAACTAAAAAGCATTAAAAATTTTGATAAAGCAATTCAGAGACTAGACTTAGACTTGAAGATAAGTGATTGTATGATGTAGGACGTGAGATATTCGCAAGACGATTTATAGATAGATTAAAGCTATTTCAGTTATATGAGGTACTGGTCAATTTTATCAGTAATTTCAACTTTCTTGATTTCATCTTCAAAGAGTTTAATCCATCTGGTTCCAGAATTAACGGATAATCCATCAAGTTCTTCATCATAGACATCTTTGTCTTCGTAAAGAGCTACGCCTTCAAATATTTGGCCATCAATATCGGTGATTCTGACAACCTTGTTATTAAATTCTATAAGTTCCAACAGTCTCTCCTTTAATGCTACTATAGTCTGTTATATTATTGGAATTCCTTTAACATAAGCTTCTTTGGCTTCTGCAAGTGTCATTTCATTAGGACCACCATCTATATTAGTTTCTCCTGTATTTTGCCACTGACAAACGTCACAGATATCATACACTGCTGTAACAGTACCACATACTGGACAATGGACATATTCGCTGCCGTTAATGATGATTAAATTCTTTTTTCCAGTCTTATTCATTTAAGGTTACTCCCAACACTATACAAATATATTAGCTATTTCTATACACTTGCTTTTTCAATATCATTGATTGTAATTGTAATGCTATCCCAGTCTTTCGGGGAATCTCCTATGTCAGCAATAAAAGTATCTTCACTTAACTTTTCGACAATTGTCGCCGTTTGACCGTTTTTTAACAACACTGTATCAAATTCTCGAATTTTTACGATTTTTCTCCTTGCGTAAGCTTCTTTGGCTTCGGCGAGAGTGATCTTATTCGGGCCACCGTCTATATTTATAATACCTGTATTTTGCCAACGACAGACGTCACAGATATCATAGTCCATAACTTCAGTTCCGCAAACAGGGCAATTTAACCATAAATATCCATCAATTACCCAAGTCTTTTTTGATCTATCCATATAAATCCCTCCTCCATAAACTCGCCAAACCAGTCTTTTTGGTGAACCGTGAGTATCAACCCGCCTTTCCATCATTATACTGCAAACCGAGGGGGATTACTAATAATTTAGTGTGTTTTCTAGATGTGGTATGATAGTATTATTAGGTAATAAAAAAAGGACGTTTGACCGTGCTAGTTTCTTGCCTGCTGAACTCAAGCACAGCCTGCGGCTAGCTTCCTAGTTTGCATTTTGATTTTCATTGAGTATAAGAAATCAAATCATGAAAATTAAAGAGACAGTAAAGGATACTTACCATTTTCTAAAAAGCTATTGTAATGGTATCTTGTGGATTGAATATTAGGATAGGAAAGTTTATAATGAAGTTAAAGTAAAGGAGGTTTCGTTCTAGATATGATGATACCACCAAGCAAAGAGTTATTGATTTTTTATAATCAAATTGATGAGTGGGTAGACCAAGTTTATCCAGACCAGGATAAACCTACTGTATCATTTAAGAAAGACACTCCACAATCTATTTTAGATTTATTTGATAGTATTAAATCTGAAATGGGTTTTGATTACCAAGAACATAAGTATTAAAATAATAATTATGGATAAGTTAAACACGAAAAATAAGATAATTGATGTTTATAAAATAGCGCATCGTCTAGTTTCTATTACTGTTGAAAATCCTGATTTTTCAGATTTGAAAATCAATCATTTTGTAAGAATTGGGGAAAAAGAGTATAGGGTACACAGTGTCCCTATGATTCATTCAATTCCATTTAGTTTAGATACTTTTACAATTGACTACACAGAGGACGACTTGGTGAATAAAGTGGCTGTATTTACGCATAGGGAAGTATCTAAAGATGATTAAAATTTCAATTAGTTTATTGCTGGATGCGATTGAAGATAACATCAACGACGAAGAACTTCAATCTATCGATTTCGAGAGTCATATTAGAAAAATTACAAAAGAATTCCAGGGAGAAAATGGTGAATTCTTAGTAAAAGAAGAAGCGTTTGAAACACTCCCTTTGGACAGAGATAAAAAGGATAAAATCATTGAGCAAATAAAACAGAATAGTCAAAATGTTTTCGAAGACGATTTCGATACCTTGTTGCAATTATATTTTTGAGAGTCAAGAATAATTCCAGTACCTTATTTTACACTAAATAGAAAATGATAAAGATTGATAAACAAATTATTACGATGTACAAAATAGAAGATGGAACCTCTAAGAGGCAGTGTTCTATTGTGAGTGGAGGTTGTAAAGGTATTGCAACTATCGATAAAACTACTTTGGAATATAGCTATGTTGGAGATGATCTAGGACAATTCGCTTCGTTTGTAAAAGATACTTTAAGTAAAAGTATTAAGTTAGGAAAAGAATTGCCAGATAAGTTTTCGTATGACTTTGGATAAGTTGTGGAATATCTTATATAGGAGAATCAAGATATATTATGGCGATATTTGATGATTTACGAGCATTGTATGACAATGGTTGGGACGCTTCTTTTGATTATAAGGGTCAAGTATGTGGTATTTTTCCTAATTCTGTTTATGACATTGTCGTCGTACTTGGAGATAATAAATTTAAAGTGTCATCTTTTGATGAGTTAATTTCTTTACAGATTAACGGGAAAACTTTGCTGGAAATCATGAGTGAGGTGGAAGTGCAATATGGTTGAAGGACACTAGAGAAAAAGATAGACAATAAATTCAGATGCACAGATTGAAAGTTGAGAAAAAAGTGCTATAATGAAGATATGAAGGATAGAGGTTGAGAATCTGTCACCAACGCGCCACTTATAGTGGGTCGAGAAATGCAGGAGCCCCGACAGTCCTGCCTATCCTTGCAAATAAATCAGCCCTTAGCTATGAATCTAGGGGCTTTTTGCTTTGTCTTAAAACGTTGATTTATGGGTTTACTTAGATATTTGCTAGTAAGATTATTTGTGTATCTAAGTCTATCTATACCAAGAATTAAGCGATGTTGATGATATAAATCTGGTATGATATAATATTTTGGCCCCCTCAATTTAATGAAGGGAGGTGTTGCCGATGTTAGAAATTATCATCACAATTTTTCTAGCACCCTTAGTAGTCAATATTTTGACAACCTTGTTTGAGAAATGGCTTAACTCACGCAAGAAATAACCTTTAAGGGGCAATAAGCCAAAAAAACCTCAACGCGGGAACGTTGGGGCTTTTTGTTGCCTTGTTAGACAATTATCATCACTATAATCCAATTCTAACACAACCCCTCCGATATTTCAAGCTTTTGTTTTGATATTCCTCAGAGTGTGTTTGTGGCTTGAGTCAGCTTCACTGAAATTAGCACACACGCTACTAGCCTCCATTCTACAGCAAAGAAATCAACTCTTTTCTAGGGGATTTCCGTCCTCATTTTGCTCTTTTGTGCTAAAATAGATTTATAAATTGAAAATAAGGAATGTTTATGAAATCGGGTAATGGTTTTTGGAAAGGCTGTCTCTATTTTTGGGGCTTCTTGTTCTTATTGGGCCTTTTGGTTCAATATGCTCTTCCGCTTGCGGCTTGTGTACTGCTAGGCTATGGTGGTTATCGCCTCTATAAACGTTGGCGCTATCCTCTTTTGCAGGATCGTTCGCTCGATGATCGGATTGAGCTTTTAAAAGCTCGGATTCGTCAGGCGGACAAGGATATTCAGCAATTAGAGGGAACTTTAGCAGAAAAAGGCTCAGAGTCCTATAAGAGTCTGGCTAATCAAGTATTAATCGAACTGCGGGAAATCCATCAGGAGGCGGATCGTCTCAAGTCCTATATCGATGCTGATGTCTACAACCGTATTGACAAAAAGGTTCGTACAGTAAGGGCAAACATCGATGTTCAGCTAGAACGTTTGGATAGAGAAAGTCAGGTAGATCTTGAGAATGCAGAGCCAGAGGAACTAGCTCCAGAATTATCCCAGACCTTGGCCAATATTGCTATTGACCATCAGGCAATTTTAGACAAGATTGCCACCTCTGCCGAGGGGGATAAGGAAGAATTGACTGCCATTCATAGTTTGAAGATGGAGAAATTCCAAACGATTCTAGAAGGCTATTTAAAAATTAAGGCCAATCCGAAGAACTATAATCGAGCAGAAGAACGCTTAGAGCAAGCTAAAGCAGCTATCGAACAATTTGATCTTGAGCTGGACCAGGTGTTGAGAGAACTCAATGAAACAGATATGCGTGATTTTGATATCAGTTTGCGTATCCTAGAAAAAGATCGTAAAGAATAGGTTAGAAACAAAGGAGTAACCATGACAGAATTTAATTTTGATATTGACCAGATTGCCAATAATACGGTAGCTAAGGTGGATAAAACAACCCAAATCATCGAGACAAATACTGGCTCAGACAAGACCTTGACCTTCCTTGAAAAGTTGAGCCCTGAGCAGCAAGAAGGAATCAAGGCGCACGTGCCTCAGTTAGTAGACCAGTTTGTCACCAATCAAAATGCACTTTTGGATTTTGGCCAATCTGCTGTAGAAGGTGTGAACAATACAGTTAATCGTATCTTGTCAGAACAAAAGAAACTACAAATTCCCCAAGTGGATGATCTTCTCAAGAATACCAACCGTGAGTTGCAAGGCTTTGTAGTCAAATACAAGAACGCTGAAATTGCTGAGTTAGAAGAGAAGCCAAACTTTTTGCAACGATTGTTTAACAAGAGCAAGAATACCCTACAGGAATTTTACTTTGACTCAAAAACAGTGGAGCAAAAGCTGGATGGTATGGCTGCCGCAGTGGTCAAGCAAGAAGATGTGCTAGCTCGAAATATCGTCTCTGCTGAGATGTTGATTGAGGACAATACCAAATCCATTGAAAATCTAGTGGGAGTGATTTCCTTTATCGAAGCCAGCCAGACAGAAGCTGGCAAGCGCGCTGCCGAACTAAAGGCCCAAGTTGACCAACTCGATACAAGTACGGTAGAATACCAAACCAAGTCACAAGAATTGGCCCGCATGGCTGAAGTGGTTAATACCCTTGAACAACAACACACTGAGTATGTCAGCCGTCTCTATGTTGCCTGGGCAACAACACCTCAGATGCGTAATCTTGTGAAGGTGTCATCTGATATGCGCCAAAAATTGGGCATGCTTCGTCGCAATACGATTCCCACAATGAAGCTTTCCATTGCCCAACTTGGTATTTTGCAACAATCCATGAAATCAGGTGTCGTGGCAGATGCCATTGTCAATGCCAATAATGCTGCCCTTCAGATGTTAGCTGAAACCAGTAAGGAAGTGATTCCGCAGATGGAAAGAATTGCCCAAAGCCCGACAGTCGCTGTTGAGTCTGTTACAAAACTGGCTGAAAGTCTGGTCGCTCAAAACCAAGGTATCGTCGCAGCTATTGAATTGGGACGTCAGAAACGTGCCCAACTAGAAACAACCATCGTCAAGTCCGCAGAAATGATCAACGATTCTGTCAAACTACGCGATGAGAAAATCGTCCAAGCCCTTCTAGACCAAGGAAAGGCCGCCCAGAAAGAAGTACAAGAATAATACACAAGTCCCCTGTAATGTAGATTTGCAGGGGATTTTAGATTCTTTCTATATATTAGAGCCTCTATTTTATTTCACAAAAAATGTAGTCATTCGGTTGATTTTTATTGCAATGTACTGAAATTAACAAAAAGAAAAAACGCTGATTAAGCGTTTTTCTTCTGTATTGATTCGTATTGAATGCTTACTTAACTTCTGTAAACACAACGTGTTTGCGAAGTTTTGGTGAGTATTTCTTCAATTGAAGACGGTCTGGAGTGTTACGTTTGTTTTTAGAAGTAAGGTACAAGCGTTCACCAGATTCTTTGTGTTCAAGTGTAATATTTACGCGCATGGTATCTCCCTTCTATTATTCAGCTGATGCAGCTTTAGCGATTTTACGTCCTTTGTAGTATCCTTTAAGTGATACACGGTGAGAACGTGAGTAATCTCCAGTAGTTTCGTCAAAGTTTACAGATGGAGCTGTTACTTTGTAGTGTGTACGACGTTTGTTTTTCTTCGCTTTTGAAGTGCGACGTGCAGGTACTGCCATTTTGATTTCTCCTTTAGGTATTTATATTCGATTCAATCTACTGATTTTCATCAACCATACTAGGATAACACATTTTTTTTGTAAAGTAAAGTTACTTGACAAAAAAAGATGAAAAAATTCTTCTGTCAGACCTAGCAGACAGGAAAAGATGTTAAATATCAATCTCAAATGGTTCGTCAATGGTTTCTGATACGTATTTTCCGTCTTTTTTCCGTTGCTTGACACACTCTGTGAGGAGATATTCGATTTGCCCATTGACTGAACGAAAGTCATCTTCTGCCCATGATGCGAGTGCAGCGTATAACTTTGTTGAGAGTCGAAGGGGAATCTGCTTTTTTTTAGCTTCAGCCATCTTTAGTAAAGACTTCCTGTGTTGACAATTGGTTGTGCATCATGATTGCCACAAAGAACGACTAGGAGATTTGAAACCATGGCAGCTTTTCGTTCTTCGTCAAGCTCTACCAATTCCCCTTCATTAAGCCGTTCTAGTGCCATTTCGACCATTCCTACAGCACCATCTACAATCATCTTACGGGCATCAATAATGGCAGAAGCTTGTTGACGTTGAAGCATAACAGCTGCAATTTCTGGAGCGTAAGCTAGGTAAGTAATACGCGCTTCAAGGATTGCCAAGCCAGCATCCTCAACACGACTTTGGATTTCTTCACGAATACGGTTAGCCACAATTTCGCTAGAGCCACGGAGACTACCTTCGTCTGCTTGCCCGTCACCCGTAGTATCTACATTAGGAGACACATCGTAAGGATAGATGCGGACAATATTACGGAGGGCGCTATCACATTGTAATGAAAGATATTCTTTATAGTTATCAACGTTGAAGACTGCCTTAGCGGTATCGACAACTCTCCAAGTTACCGCGATACCGATTTCTACAGGGTTTCCTAGACAATCATTGATTTTTTGACGGGAATTGCTCAAGGTCATAACTTTGAGGGAAATCTGTTTCTTGCCAATTTCAAGATTTACATCATTGCCATTTGATGATTTCATCCCTGAAAAAGGAGATTTTGTGCTAACATCACCACTTTGTCCAAGTCGAGTGTGGTTTGCAGGGTTGACTGCTACGCTGAAGGGATTGACAAAGTAAAAGCCAGGTTCTTTGATGGTACCTGTATAGTTACCAAAGAGTGTCAGAACCATAGCCTCCTGAGGTTTGACAACTTTTAAACCAGCATGAGTTAGCGTTGCAATTACGATTAGTAAAGGTCCGATAATAATTCCAAAAATGTTTTCCGAACCAACACCCATTTTAAATATAAAGATACCAAGTACGATTGTCAACTCAATGAGAATCAATGCTAATACACCATTTGGTTATGAATTGATTAGTTTTTCAGTCATAAGAATGACCTCTGTTATTTGATATCTAAATGATATCATTTTGTTTTTAAAAATTAATAGAAAGTTGACAAATAATCACTAAAAAGTTTCAGCCCAATAATTACTTATAGGAAGTGAGATTATATTGTGCTGAAATACTCTTTTATTCTTATAACTTTTACACTATAATTGTAGTTAGAAAGGAAGAGAAATGTTTGATTATAGAGCACTAGTTATTTTGATGACTTTGATGGATCATTGTGAGCTATCATTATATGAATTATCTGTTAAGGTGAGCTTACCTATAAAGGAAGTCAAAGAAGGAATAGATTATTTAGTGCCTTATCTAGCTAATAAAGGGATAGTGCTGGATAAAAAACAAGGTCGCTATAGTTTATCAAATCGTACGAAGCAGTCTTTGACAGATATTATTAAGTCGGATGAATTGGTTTTACCAAAGTCGACTCGCTTAGCATTAATCTATCTTTACACTTTTTGCCGATTAGATTTTATATCGAATAATCATTACCAAGACTTTTTGAAAGTAAGTAAGAATACAACCTTATCTGATATTCAATCATTAAGAAAGATTATGTTGGATAATGATTTGGAGCTAGGGTACAGTAGAGCAAAAGGTTATACTTTACACGGTTCAGAGTGGAATAAGCACCGTTTAGCTTTTCAAATGGTTAGTGAGTTGCTGGAATCCTCCATAGGGATTTGGGGGTTGGATTATGTTTTATCCAGTTGGGGGTATTCATTAACTTATGATTTGATTGATCAGGTAGTTAAAGATTATTATGAAAAGCTACAGATAGTACCTATTGTTAATCAATTAAAAGTTTGCCTTTTCGGTTTAGTATTCATTATATGTAGGTATCAAAGGGATGTTGAAAGAGTATGTCTTTCAGAGACATTAGTATCTCCTATTATTCAAGATATAACGACTATTTTATTAGATACAGTAGTTGATTTGGGAATTATAGATACGGTATTTTCAGAGGATGATTATCGCTATGTCACAGTTTTATTATCAAGTTGCTTTGAAGGTGAAGTAGATGTTGCTCCGGTTTACTTTAATCAATTAACAGAGGCTATTATAAGTAGAATGGAAGATATTTCTTTGTTACATTTTAAACAAAGAGAAGTATTGAGAGAAAATCTTCGCCGCCACCTTATACCGGCTTACTATAGATTAAAGTTCGGCTTACCTAGTTCAAATGAATATGTGTTGCATGTTAAAGAACATTATCCTGATTTATTTGAACTAGTAAAAGGTTCTTTGACTCCCTTGATGGACGCTATTGACAAGCCCATACCTGATAGTGAAACAGCATATTTTGTTATCCATTTTGGAGGATATTTAAAGAAAGCAGACAATTTGCCTCAAAAATGTTATAAAGCAGCAATTATCTGTCCTAATGGAATTAGTTCTTCATTGATGATAAAAGAGAATCTATTAGCATTATTCCCTCAAATTGAGTTTATAGGAACCTCAAAGATTGATGATTTATATGCGAAAACTAGTAGTGACTATGATATGGTTTTTTCTACTATAAAGGTGGATACAGAGAAGCCAAATTATCTAGTTTCCGTTATGATGACTGAAGAACAAACAACTCAATTAGTTGAATTGGTATCAAAAGATTTTCCGGATACAGGTTATCAAGATATTGAGCTGAATCAGATGATTAGTATAGTAAGACGATATAGTGTAATCACACAAGAATTAGAGTTGAAATTAGCATTAAAGCGATATCTCTATCAAGAAATGAATAGAAAGGAAATGTTACCATTGTTAGAAGAATTAATTACAAAAGAAACTTATCAGGTTAGTTCGGAAAAATTAGGATGGAAGGAGGCAATTCGTTTAGCAGCTAAACCGCTTTTGGATCAACATAAGATAACTGAGAACTACCCTGAGGCAATGATTCAAAAAGTAGAAGAGTTTGGGCCTTTTATTAATTTAGGGAAGGGAGTAGCAATTCCTCACGCTCGGCCAGATGAAGGTGTGAATGAAATAGGAATGTCAATGTTAGTTTTGGAAGAACCGATTTATTTATTGGATAATCCAGAACAAGAGGTAAGATTGTTGATTTGTATTGCAGCCATTGATAATGAGAGTCATTTAAAGGCTTTGTCACATTTAACAACAATTTTAAGAGATAAAAATCATGTTCAAACTTTAATATCATCAAAAAACTATGATGACATTGAAATGATAATTAAACAGGAGGATTAGATAATGTTAAAAATTGGTACAGCTTGTGGTTCAGGATTAGGTTCAAGTTTTATGGTACAGATGAATATTGAATCTGTATTGAGTGATTTGAATGTTTCAGATGTAGAAGTTGAACACTATGATTTAGGTGGAGCAGATCCAAATGCAGCTGATATTTGGATTGTTGGTCGTGATCTAGCTGATTCAGCTAGTCATCTTGGAGATGTTCGTATCTTAAATAGTATTATTGATATGGATGAACTACGAGAATTAATTACTAAACTTTGTGAAGAAAAAGGACTTATTTAGGAGGCTAGCGTCATGATGAAGTTCATATTGGATATTGTTAGTACACCAGCTATTTTAGTAGCTTTAATTGCAATCTTAGGATTAGTTCTTCAGAAGAAGAAATTACCTGATATTATTAAAGGTGGAATTAAGACCTTTGTTGGTTTCTTAGTTGTATCTGGTGGTGCAGGAATTGTACAAAATTCTTTGAATCCATTTGGTACCATGTTTGAACATGCTTTTCATTTATCTGGAGTTGTACCGAATAATGAAGCAATTGTAGCTGTAGCTTTAACCACATATGGCTCAGCTACTGCAATGATTATGTTTGCAGGTATGGTATTCAATATCTTAATTGCTCGTTTTACTCGATTCAAATATATCTTTTTAACAGGGCACCACACTCTATATATGGCGTGTATGATTGCGGTCATTTTATCAGTTGCTGGCTTTACAAGTTTGCCTCTTATCTTACTAGGAGGATTAGCACTCGGTATTATTATGAGTGTTTCCCCAGCATTTGTGCAAAAATATATGGTTCAATTAACTGGAAATGACAAGGTGGCTTTGGGTCATTTCAGTTCTTTGGGATATTGGTTGAGTGGTTTTACTGGTAGCCTTATCGGTGATAAATCAAAATCAACAGAGGACATTAAATTTCCAAAGAGTTTAGCTTTTTTACGTGATAGTACTGTTAGTATTACTTTATCCATGGCAGTTATTTACATTATTGTAGCTATCTTTGCAGGGTCAGAATATATAGAAAAAGAAATCAGTAATGGTACAAGTGGTCTAGTTTATGCTTTACAATTAGCAGGTCAATTTGCAGCAGGTGTATTTGTTATTTTAGCAGGTGTTCGCCTTATTTTGGGTGAAATTGTTCCAGCCTTTAAAGGTATTTCAGAGCGTCTTGTACCTAATTCAAAACCTGCTTTGGATTGTCCGATTGTTTATACTTATGCACCCAATGCAGTTCTAATTGGATTTATCTCTAGTTTTGTTGGTGGTTTAGTAAGTATGGCAATTATGATTGCTTCAGGAACGGTTGTTATTTTACCAGGTGTTGTGCCTCATTTCTTCTGTGGAGCGACTGCAGGTGTCATTGGGAATGCATCTGGTGGTGTTCGTGGAGCTACTATTGGAGCATTTTTACAAGGTATTTTAATTAGTTTTCTTCCAGTCTTTTTAATGCCAGTTTTGGGAGGACTTGGTTTCCAAGGGTCAACTTTCTCAGATGCAGATTTTGGTCTATCAGGAATTATTTTAGGAATGTTGAATCAATTTGGCTCACAAGCAGGCATTGTTATTGGTCTTGTTCTTATTTTAGCAGTTATGTTTGGAGTATCCTTTATTAAAAAGCCATCTGCAAAGGAGGAATAAGGGATGATTTTAAGTGAAAATAGAGAAGATGAGTTAAGAAAATTTGCGACTAAAATCCGATTAAATACTCTTAGAACATTGAATCATCTTGGATTCGGTCATTATGGAGGGAGTCTGTCTATAGTAGAAGTTTTAGCAGTGCTTTATGGTGAAATAATGCCGATGACTCCAGAAATATTTGCATCACGAGATAGAGATTATTTTGTTTTATCCAAGGGACATGCTGGACCGGCTTTATACAGCACACTCTATTTGAATGGTTTCTTTGACAAAGAATTCTTATATTCTTTAAATACAAATGGAACCAAATTACCGTCTCATCCTGATAGAAATCTAACGCCGGGCATAGATATGACAACTGGCTCTTTAGGACAGGGAATTAGTGTTGCAACCGGACTTGCATATGGTCAGAGAATAAGAAAAAGTCCCTTTTATACTTATGCTATTGTTGGAGATGGTGAGTTAAATGAGGGACAATGTTGGGAGGCTATACAGTTTGCTTCTCATCAACAGTTATCTAATTTAATTGTATTTGTAGACGATAACAAAAAACAATTAGATGGTTTTACAAAGGATATTTGTAATCCAGGTGATTTTGTAGAAAAATTCTCAGCATTTGGATTTGAATCCATTAGGGTCAATGGTTCAGATATTAGAGAAATTTATGAAGGGATTGTCCGATTAAAACAGTCAAATGATTCATCCCCTAAGTGTATTGTATTAGATACTACTAAAGGTCAAGGAGTTCGAGAGCTGGAAGAAATGAAATCCAATCATCATCTTCGCCCTACTGTAGAGGAGAGACAAATGTTAACTTCAGTTGTAGAAAGATTAAGTCAGGAATTGGAGGAAACAGAATGATGAGAAGTACGAAAGAATTACGACATGTGTATAGAGATTTCCTTCTAGAGGCTAACCAAAGTTATTCTGATATAGTAGTTTTAGAAGCAGATTTGTCAAGTTCTATGGCTACTAATAATCTTGAAAAGGACTTTAGAGACCGTTATGTGAATGTTGGAATCATGGAAGCAGAAATGGTCGGGCTTGCAGCAGGTTTATCTATTCAGGGGTTTAGACCTTATCTTCATACATTTGGCCCTTTTGCTTCACGAAGAGTATTTGATCAATTATTTATTTCTCTTGGATACGCACAATTGGATGCCACTGTGATTGGATCAGATGCAGGAGTAACTGCAGAAATGAATGGTGGGACACATATGCCATTTGAAGAAATTGGATTGTTACGTTTAATTCCTAAATCAATCATTTTCGAAGCAACTGATGATATCCAATTTCGTGAAATCTTGAACCAGACATTAGACTTAAAAGGACTAAAATATATTCGAACAATTAGAAAAGCTCCAGAGGCTGTATATCAAGGTGGAGAAGATTTTTCTAAAGGCTACATTGAGTTAAGACACGGTGAAGATGTTGTAATAGTTGCTTCTGGCATAATGGTTGCTCCAAGTATTCGAGTTGCGGATGAACTGTTTAAATTAGGTTATTCAGTAGGTGTGATAGATTTATTTAGAATCAAACCGATACCAGAACAGATAAAAACAATGTTAAGTGGAAAAACTATATTTACTGTAGAAAACCACAATCAGATAGGTGGAATTGGCAGTGCTTTATGTGAATTATTCTCTGATGATGGAATAACAAAAATTCATCGGATGGGTGTTCAAGAAAGATTCGGTCAAGTAGGGAAAATGGATTATCTTCTTAATGAATATGGTTTGAGTGAATCGAATATAAAAGAGAAAGTTCTAGAGTTTTATAATGCAAGATAGATGTTAAATACACTTATCTGAAAGAACTTCTGTAAAAATTACATTACGTTATTTAAAGCAAGCGGATTAAAAGCATATTCTGGTAATCAGAAAGTGCCCTGATCCGCTTTGTTGTTTTTAATTTAAAATGTTTATATGTGTATAGAATTTTCTGAAAATTCAAGAATTTTCTTCTGTTCATTGCCTTTAAAATGTGCTATAATAGTAAAAACTGAAATGGGAGGGATAAGATGACTGAATTAGATAAACGTCACCGCAGTAGCATTTATGATAGTATGGTTAAATCACCAAACCGTGCCATGCTTCGTGCGACTGGTATGACAGATAAGGACTTTGAAACACCGATTGTGGGGGTTATTTCGACTTGGGCGGAAAATACACCATGTAACATTCACTTGCATGATTTTGGGAAATTAGCTAAAGAAGGTGTAAAATCAGCAGGTGCTTGGCCTGTGCAGTTTGGGACAATTACCGTAGCGGACGGAATTGCTATGGGAACGCCAGGTATGCGTTTCTCTCTAACATCTCGTGATATCATCGCGGACTCAATCGAAGCGGCGATGGGGGGCCACAATGTGGATGCCTTTGTTGCTATCGGTGGCTGTGATAAGAACATGCCTGGTTCTATGATTGCCATTGCCAATATGGATATCCCAGCTATTTTCGCCTATGGTGGAACTATTGCACCGGGAAATCTTGATGGCAAAGACATTGACTTGGTTTCTGTTTTTGAGGGTATCGGAAAATGGAACCACGGTGATATGACGGCTGAGGACGTAAAACGTCTCGAATGTAATGCCTGCCCTGGACCTGGTGGCTGTGGTGGTATGTATACTGCTAATACCATGGCGACTGCTATTGAAGTTCTAGGTATGAGTTTGCCAGGCTCTTCATCTCACCCAGCTGAATCAGCTGACAAGAAAGAAGACATTGAAGCAGCAGGACGTGCTGTTGTTAAGATGTTGGAGCTCGGTCTCAAACCATCAGACATCTTGACTCGTGAAGCCTTTGAAGATGCCATCACTGTAACTATGGCTCTCGGTGGTTCTACAAATGCCACTCTTCACTTGCTTGCCATTGCCCATGCTGCCAATGTTGACTTGTCACTTGAGGACTTCAATACGATCCAAGAGCGTGTGCCTCACTTGGCCGACTTGAAACCATCTGGTCAGTATGTCTTCCAAGACCTCTATGAAGTCGGTGGTGTGCCTGCGGTTATGAGATACCTCTTGGCAAATGGTTTCCTTCATGGAGACCGCATTACATGTACTGGTAAGACTGTAGCTGAAAACTTGGCTGACTTTGCAGACCTTACACCAGGTCAAAAAGTTATCATGCCACTTGAAAATCCAAAACGTGCAGACGGTCCGCTTATCATCTTGAACGGGAACCTTGCCCCTGATGGTGCGGTTGCTAAAGTATCAGGTGTTAAAGTGCGTCGTCACGTTGGTCCAGCTAAGGTCTTTGACTCAGAAGAAGATGCGATTCAGGCAGTTCTGACAGATGAAATCGTTGATGGCGATGTAGTTGTTGTCCGTTTCGTTGGGCCTAAGGGTGGTCCTGGTATGCCTGAGATGCTGTCACTTTCATCAATGATCGTTGGTAAAGGTCAAGGAGACAAGGTTGCCCTCTTGACAGATGGCCGTTTCTCTGGTGGTACTTATGGTCTGGTTGTTGGACATATCGCTCCTGAAGCTCAGGATGGTGGACCGATTGCCTACCTCCGTACAGGTGATATCGTTACGGTTGACCAGGATACCAAAGAAATTTCCATGGCCGTATCCGAAGAAGAACTTGAAAAACGCAAGGCAGAAACAACCTTGCCACCACTTTACAGCCGTGGTGTCCTCGGTAAATATGCCCATATCGTATCATCTGCTTCACGCGGAGCCGTGACAGACTTCTGGAATATGGACAAGTCAGGTAAAAAATAAACTTAAAAAGCAAGCCAATCTCGGCTTGCTTCTTTTCATCTTCAAAAGTGATTTACCTGCTTAACGAGGTGGCAGTCCAAGGGCGATACGGCCGTAGCGACTGATTCGTGTGATCTTCCAAGCAGGCGACCAGGTAACTTCAACCTTGACATCTTCGATACCCTCGATTTGTTTCAGTCCTGCCACGATTTCGATAGGCAGACTTTCGGCGCAATCGCAGGCAGTATCTGTGAAGGTCATGACAATCTTGCAGAGACCCGTTTCGTCCAGATTGATTTCATAAATCAACCCTAGATTGTAAACATCTAATTCCACATCTGTATCAAAAACCTTCTCTAGTTTTTCGATAATTTGGTCTTTTAAGGCCAAAGCGCGGTCATTGATTTTGATATCGTCTCTCATTACAGTCCCTCCACATGATAAATATCCTCTATTTTCTCATAATTCTGACAATTTGGCAAGTTTTTGATGAATTTTCTGAAAAAATATGATAATATAAAGAAAATGCCGAATCAAGGGGAAGCCTATGGAGAAGATTGGAAAAGTCTTTAGACAATTACGAGAGTCAAGAAATATCTCGCTGAGACAAGCAACTGGAGGACAATTTTCGCCGTCTATGTTGTCCCGATTTGAAACTGGTCAGAGTGAGCTTTCGGTGGAAAAGTTTCTATTTGCTCTGGGAAATATATCTGCCAGTGTGGAGGAAATCCTCTTTCTTGCGAGAGGTTTTCAGTATGATACAGATTCTGAGTTGAGAAAAGAAATCAAAGATGTCTTGGATCCAAAGAATATAGCTCCGCTTGAGGACTTGTATCGCAAGGAGTATCAAAAGCATGCCCATTCTCAAAACAAACAGAAACATATTCTAAATGCCATTCTTATCAAGTCTTATATAAAGAGCATGGATGAAAGGGTAGAGTTAACGGCAGAGGAAGGGAGAGTTCTTCATGACTACTTGTTTTCTACTGAGATTTGGGGAATCTATGAACTCAATTTATTTTCAATCAGTTCTCTATTTTTATCTGTTTCTCTTTTCACTAGATATGTACGAGAAATGGTACGTAAATCTGATTTTCTAATGGAAATGTCTGGCAATAGAAACCTTTTTCATACTATACTATTGAATGGCTTTTTAGCTAGCATTGAGTGTGAAGAATTTACCAATGCCTATTATTTTAAACGTGTTATAGAAGAGCATTTCTACAATGAAAATGAAACCTATTTTCGAATCGTCTATTTGTGGGCGGAAGGTCTCCTTGATAGCAAGCAAGGTAGAGTCAAGGAAGGTCAGAAAAAGATGGAGGATGCTGTCCGTATTTTTGAGATGCTTGGTTGTAATAAATCTGCTGAATACTATAGAAATACAACCGATTGTTGAATATCTGCAAACTAAGAAAATAATTTAAAATTTTAAGCGATAGAACTGTTGGGCTCTCTCGTGTCACTGGAGAACTTCTATCGTTTCTTTTTGCTCATTTTATTTGTTGCATATATTCAAAAGTTTTTCCTCTATAATTTCTAAGTGCTATACTATAGTCATACTTCACATAAAACTTCTAACAAGAAGGGAGATTATCTATGAAACTATTGTTTAGAAATCAAGCTTATCGAATCTTAACTTTGTCACGATTCTTCAATGCTTTTGGTGCTTCGATTTTCAACCTGGTCTTTATCGTTTATGCATCGACCTTGCCACAAGCCTCTTTTGCGGTTGCTATGGCGAATATTGTCATGATTCTTCCGACTCTCTTTACAGTTTTTGTAGGGATTCGGGCAGATTACACGAGGGACAAGGTCAAATGGATGGTCTATAGTGGTTTGTTTCAGGCGGTTTTATTTTTTCTAGCAGCCCTAGTTGTTCAGCAAGCTAGTCTCTTTGCCTTTTCTAGCCTGTGTTTAATCAATGTCATTAGCGATGTCATCAGTGATTTTGCTGGTGGTTTGCGCATGCCTCTTATTAAGGAAAAAGTAGCTGAAGATGATCTGATGGAGGCTTATTCTTTTTCCCAGTTCATCACCTATATTTCAGCCATTGGTGGTCAAGCTTTCGGAGTCTGGCTCTTAGGCCTATCGGTCAATAATTTTTCTCTCGTTGCGGGAATTAATGCCTGTTTTTTCCTAGTATCAGCCGCTATCCTCTTTTTAGGAAAAAGCAAATTAAGCCTGTCAATTTCATCTGATGACGGTGAAATCCTAAAAAATGAGAAGCTTTCTATTAAAGAGCAGTTCCTAACAATTTACCGAAATTTACGTCTTGTTTTTCTTAAAGGTGGACAGAAAAACTTTGGCTTTATGCTCTTTGCTGTCTTGCTTATCAATGCCTTGGGTGGCGCTTTAGGAAGCATCTATAACATCTTCTTTTTGAGCCATTCTCTTTTGGACTTTTCTTACACAGAGGCACTATTTATCAGTCAATTCTGTGCTTTGTTAGCAATCATCATCAGTAGCCTTACGGGAAATGATTATTTTGGGAAGCAGTCCTTGCCTAGATTGATGATGTGGGTAACCGTAGGACTCAGTCTAGTTGGTCTAGCTAATTTATTCAATCAAGTCGTACTTGGTTTACTATTTCTCTGTTCAACTCTGTATGTGTCTGGTAAAGTTCAACCAAAGATTAGTGCCTTGCTCCTGAAAAATCTAGCTCCAGAGGTTCTAGCTCGTACCAGTAATTTTTTAGGTTTATTGTTTACTTTATCCATACCTGTGGGAACAGCTTGTTTTTCACTTATAGCTGTATGGAATATACAGTTGACTTGGATGCTATTTGTTGGTTTTTCCTTGCTAGCTATTCTTTTGACAGGTCTTAATCTCAAAAATGATATCTAATACTCTTCGAAAATCTCTTCAAACCACGTCAACGTTGCCTTGCCGTAGTACGGTTACTGACTCCGTCAGTTCTATCCACAACCTCAAAACAGTGTTTTGAGCAGCCTGCGGCTAGTTTCCTAGTTTGCTCTTTGATTTTCATTGAGTATAAATCCTAATTTTTTTCTTACTGTTTTAATCCCTTTATTTATGGTAAAATAAGACTATTAAGTTTAAAGAGGATTCCCTATGAAATTACAAAAACCAAAAGGAACGCAGGATATTTTACCTGCTGAATCTGCCAAGTGGCAGTACGTTGAGGGCTTTGCCCGTGAGATTTTCAAGCGCTATAACTATGCGGAAGTGCGTACGCCTATTTTTGAGCACTACGAGGTTATCAGTCGCTCTGTCGGAGACACAACCGATATCGTGACCAAGGAAATGTACGATTTCTATGACAAGGGTGACCGTCATATTACCCTCCGTCCAGAAGGAACTGCGCCAGTTGTCCGTTCTTATGTGGAAAATAAACTCTTCGCTCCAGAAGTGCAAAAGCCAAGCAAGTTCTACTATATGGGCCCTATGTTCCGCTATGAGCGTCCACAGGCAGGGCGTTTGCGCCAATTCCACCAGATTGGTGTTGAGTGTTTTGGCTCTGGCAATCCAGCTACCGATGTGGAAACCATCGCGATGGCAGCTCATTTCTTGAAAGAAATCGGCATCCAAGGTGTCAAATTGCACCTTAATACGCTTGGAAATCCTGAGAGCCGTGCGGCTTATCGTCAAGCCTTGATTGACTATTTGACACCGCTCAAGGAGACCTTGTCTAAGGATAGCCAACGTCGCTTGGAGGAAAATCCTCTCCGTGTCTTGGACTCTAAGGAGAAAGAAGACAAGGTGGCAGTGGAGAATGCACCGTCTATCTTGGATTTCCTTGATGAAGAAAGCCAAGCTCATTTTGATGCTGTGCGTCAGATGTTGGAAAATCTTGGAGTAGATTATATCATTGATACCAATATGGTGCGTGGTCTGGACTACTACAACCACACCATTTTCGAGTTTATCACTGAGATTGAGGGCAATGACTTGACAGTCTGTGCGGGTGGTCGCTACGATGGCTTGGTTGCTTACTTTGGTGGCCCTGAGACTGCTGGCTTTGGTTTTGGACTTGGTGTAGAGCGCCTGCTTCTCATTCTTGAAAAGCAAGGTGTGGCCCTCCCTATCGAAAATGCCCTAGATGTCTATATTGCGGTCTTGGGTGAAGGAGCAAATGTTAAGGCTTTGGAATTGGTACAAGCTCTTCGCCAACAAGGATTCAAAGCAGAGCGTGATTACCTCAACCGTAAGCTCAAAGCTCAGTTCAAGTCAGCCGATGTTTTTGCGGCTAAGACCCTCATCACCCTAGGAGAGAGCGAAGTCGAAAGCGGACAAGTGACAGTCAAGAACAACCAAACCCGAGAAGAAGTGCAAGTGTCACTTGATGCTATTAGCCAAAACTTCTCAGAAATCTTTGAAAAATTAGGCTTTTAATAGTAGATAAACTGGTCAGGACCTTATTCCTGACCTTTTTCTTTTGCAAAATGACAAAAATCATAAACTTTTTGACAAATATTGTTGTCAAAAAGAAAAAGATGTGTTACAATATATTCAAGTTAAGAAATAGGAACCAGAAAGGAGCTATGATGTGGATACTAGGATTTATACTATTTATGATTTTCTTTTATTCTAATGGTTCTAAAAAAATCAAGAAACTAGAGAATAAAATCAAAAAGCTTGAGCGAAAAGAGAAAGGAAACGCAGAAATGTCGAGATTATTGCAAGAAATGATTGGAAAGAAGCCAATTATAACAGGAGTGTATATTGGGCCAGATAACTGGGAAGTTGTGGATGTCGATGAGGAATGGGTCAAACTACGTAGTGTTGATAAAAAGGGGAAAGAAAAAGTCAAGTTGCAACGTATTGAGGATATCCAAACCGTTGAATTTGACGGAGAGTAGGTGTGTAATATGCAACTTAAAAATCGGTTAAAAGAGCTGCGGGCTCGCGATGGCCTCAATCAAACCGAACTAGCCAAGCTAGCAGAGGTTTCCAGACAGACCATTAGCCTATTAGAACGGGACGAATACACCCCGTCCGTTGTGATTGCCTTGAAAATATCTCAGATTTTCAACGAAACAGTCGAATCGGTATTTCGCTTGGAGGAGGACGAGTGATGAACAAGTATAAAGTGATTTATTATGTAGTTGCCATAGCTTTATTAGTCAGCGTGTTTCTACTGATTGGGATGGGCCTCGGCTGGTTTAATCCCTATCAAAGCGACCAATTTATTTGGGCCTACTTTGCCCTCATCCCAGTAGTTGACTGGATTGAAAAGAAAGCAAACAATTTAGCAAGTGAAAAAGGAGAATGAATATGAAAAAGAATAAGAAAGGTGCCTTGTTATTTTTAATGTCTGTTGTCTTGGGAGGCTTCTTGGGTGGTTTTGTAGGGATGTTTAAGGCACGTGCCGAATCCTACGAAGTTATTTTAGATGTAAAAGTCTTGATACCCTGGATATCAGCTATTTGTTTACTGATAGGTTTCATTAGCATTCTTTTGACGTTCAATTTCTTAAAGAAAAGCAGAAAATTTCATTCCTTGTATCAAGAGGAAATGGATGATGACCTGAATGAAACCTATTATGTGCAAATGTATCGGAATCTCGAGTTTGGAACCATTGCTTTTAATATTGCAAGTGTAGCGATTTTATTGGCTCTCTTCATTTCAGCAAGTGAAGTGGTTATACTAAATAGAAGCAATCTAACCTTATCTCTTTCTTTTTTGGGATTAGTATTGATTTTTAATGTTCAAAAATATTTTTATAAAACCATTGCGATTGTTCGCCAGTTTGATATGGTATTTTTCTCTATGCCAAAGGATATCTTAGGTTATGTCAATTCTTACGATGAAGGGGAGCGCCAGGCTAATTTGGAACAGAGTTTTCGGATTTTATTCCAATTACATCAGTATGTCTTGCCAGCTTTGTACTTTCTGATTGCTCTCTTTTCCTTACTGACAGGAGAGATTCAGTTACTAGCCTTCTTGCTTGTTGGAGCTATCCATATGTATATCAATGTGATGCAGTTACCTATGGTGAAACGTTATTTCAAATAAAGGAGTTTCTATGATTCGTGTTGAAAATGTAAGCAAAAGTTTTGGGAGCAAAAAAGCTCTTCACCAGATTTCTTTTGAGATTAAGGAAGGTGAAATCTTTGGTTTTCTTGGCCCTTCTGGCTCAGGTAAAACAACCATGATCAACGTCTTGACAGGTCAGTTGACTGCAGATCAAGGTAAAACAATTTTGTTAGGTAAGAATTCTCAAGATTTAACCTCCAATGATTTGGAACAAATTGGTATTGTTAGTGATGGCAGTGGTTTTTATGAAAAGATGAGTCTTTACAAAAATCTTCTCATCTATGCTAAGTTATATGGTCTCAAGTCAGATAGAGTAAATCAGGTGCTCCAACAGGTTGGATTGGCAGATGCTAAAGATATTATCGCAGAAAAACTATCTACTGGAATGAAACAACGAATGTTCTTGGCTCGTGCCCTTCTTAATGCTCCTAAGATTCTCTTTCTAGATGAGCCAACCAGTGGTTTAGACCCTACAACATCTAAGATGGTTCATACCCTACTTCAAGAATTAAAGCAGGCGGGGACAACTATCTTTCTGACCACGCATGATATGAATGAAGCAACTCTGCTTTGTGATCGCTTATCTCTTTTGAATAAGGGGAACTTAATAGAGTATGGAAGTCCGCAAGATATTATCCAGAAGTACCATGTGGATAAGAAAGTACGTGTGGTTTATAACGACGGACGAGAACAGATAGTTCCATTTGATGAATTACCACATTTAGACACGACAGATTTGATGGTGGTTCACTCTTGTGAGCCAACTTTAGAAGAAATCTTTATCAGATTGACAGGAGAAAAGTTAGATGTTTAGAAAATTAAATGCCCTACTATGGTTAAGAGTGCAAGTTCTTATCAGCAATTCAACTTTGTTGGCGACTCTATTGATGCCTTTTGGAATAGCTGTTCTATATAATGAATTCTTCAATAAGAATGGAGAATTGAGTATGTTTCTCCTCTCTTCGAGTTTGACGATGGTCTTGAGTATGGGAAGTGGTTATATGGTATCGATTATGATGGCAGAAGATAAGGAAAAGCGCAATCTTAAATCACTCATCCTAAGTGGTGTGACAGCAACAGAATATACTTTCAGTATGCTTGTTCTCCCTATTTTGATAATGTTATTTGCTATGATTGTACTGCCCATCTATCTTAAAGTAGATCTATCAAGTTACTTATTGGCCTATGTTATCTATTTAATCCTAGCAACTATTAGTATTATTTTTCTCAACCTTTTAATCGGTGCAGTGTCAGATACTCAATCTAAAGCGCAAGTCTATAGTATCTTTCCTATGTTAATCGTCTCTTTTTTACCTATAATTGCTCTTCAAAATGATACGCTTCAGAAAGTGTTGGATTACTCTTTTATTGGTCCAATTGTAAATCTTTTAAATAAAAAAGGTGGGGAAATATCTTTTTCTAATATCGGTATGTTACTTGCCTGGGTACTTGTGTTAGGAATAGCAAACCTCTTTGTATTGAAAAACAGCTATAAAGCAAGATAGGAGTTATCAATGAAATTACTTAAAAATCTTGGCTGGTTTCTTCTAGCCCTTCTATCCTTTTTCTTTGGTTATGGCTTTATTCAGGGGCTCGCGACTACGTCGCTTGCCTTAGGCGCGTCACCTTATGCTGTTACCTTACTTTATGTGGCCTTGGCTGGAGTTTATGTGTACGGCATTTATAAATGGTACCAGAAAGGCCCTGTCCATATTGAGAAGAGTGGCTTTAATCGATTTATTTGGCTCCCTGCCTTGGTTTGGTTCTTATCTCTTGTCGTTCAATTCTTCCTGCCAAATGATCCTTCAGTAAATCAACAAACAGCGATAGACTTGACCTTGTCTCAACCCCTTTTCTCATTCTTTGCGGTCGTTATTTTTGCTCCTTTGACGGAAGAGCTTATCTTTAGAGGGATGTTGGCACGCTATCTCTTTCCTAAGCAGGACAATAGTAAACAAACTCTGCTTTTCCTTCTGGTAACAAGTGTTCTATTTGCCTTGATTCATTTCCCAGGAACTTTGCAACAGTTTTTGGTTTATGCTAGTCTAGGATTGAGTTTGGGGCTGGCTTATGTAAGTCGAAAAGGTCTTCTTTACAGCATTTCTCTTCACGCTTTGAATAATTTAGTCAGCTTTTTGATGATTCTCATGCTATAATAGAGTCAGGAGGTCACATGAAACGAGTAATTTTATTAGCAGTGATTCAAGCAGTTGTTCTATTTTTCATCATTGGGGCGCTAGCTTATGCCTTCAAGGGCGATTTCTTCTACAACTATCTAGCAGTTGTCTTTGCCCCTATTGCAGGTGTCTTGCGCTTTGGGACAGCCTACACAACGGAAATTGTCTTGCCTCGAAAGGCAGCCGAAATTGCTGAAAAGCGTAAAGCAGGCAACAATTCAAAATAAAAGAGTCCGGTGAACTTCATCGGATTTTTGTATGGGCGTCGATTTTTAGAGTCTTCACTTGATTTTTAAAGACTGGCAAACTTTTCTGATGATTTTCATGAAGAGCCTGCGCTTTTATGGTAAAATAGTAACAGAATAAAAGAGGAGAGAAACAATGAAACGTAGTATGTATGCTGGTCGTGTTCGTGAGGAACACATCGGACAAGAAATGACCTTGAAAGGATGGGTTGGCCGTCGTCGTGACCTTGGTGGTTTGATCTTTATCGACCTTCGTGACCGTGAAGGAATCATGCAGTTGGTTATCAACCCTGAAAAAGTATCTGCAGAGGTTATGGCAACAGCTGAAAGCCTTCGTAGCGAATTTGTTATCGAGGTGACTGGACAGGTCGCTGCGCGTGAGCAAGCCAATGATAAGTTGCCAACTGGTGCAGTTGAGTTAAACGTGACAGCTCTGACAGTGCTTAATACAGCTAAGACAACCCCATTTGAGATTAAGGATGGGATTGAGGCCAATGACGATACACGTTTACGTTACCGTTACCTTGACCTTCGTCGTCCAGAAATGTTGGAAAATCTTAAACTTCGTGCTAAGGTGACCCACTCTATCCGCAACTACTTGGATGAGTTGGAGTTTATCGACGTGGAGACACCATTCCTTTCTAAATCAACGCCTGAAGGGGCGCGTGACTACTTGGTGCCATCTCGTGTTAATAAAGGGCATTTCTATGCTCTTCCTCAAAGTCCACAAATCACGAAACAGCTCTTGATGAATGCTGGTTTTGACCGTTACTATCAAATCGTTAAATGTTTCCGTGACGAGGACTTGCGTGGTGACCGCCAGCCTGAGTTTACCCAGGTCGACTTGGAAACATCTTTCCTTACTGAGCAAGAAATCCAAGATATCACAGAAGGATTGATTGCGCGCGTGATGAAAGAAACTAAAGGCATCGAAGTGACGCTTCCATTCCCTCGTATGAAATATGATGATGCTATGGCTCTTTACGGTTCTGACAAGCCAGATACCCGTTTTGACATGTTGCTTCAGGACTTGACAAAAGTGGTCAAAGGTGTAGACTTCAAAGTCTTTTCAGAAGCACCTGCTGTAAAAGCCATTGTGGTAAAAGGAGCTGCGGACAACTATTCACGTAAAGACATCGATAAGATGACTGAAGTAGCCAAGCAGTATGGTGCCAAAGGTCTTGCTTGGGTCAAGGTGGTTGATGGAGAATTAAACGGACCAGTTGCCAAGTTCTTGACTAGCATCCAAGCAGAATTGACAACAGCGCTTGCTCTTGAAGATAAGGACTTGGTTCTCTTTGTGGCGGATACGCTTGAAGTGGCGAACGCAACTCTTGGTGCCCTTCGTGGACGTATTGCTAAAGAGCTTGGCTTGATTGATAATTATAAATTCAACTTTCTTTGGGTAGTTGACTGGCCAATGTTTGAATGGTCTGAAGAAGAAGGTCGCTACATGAGCGCCCACCATCCATTCACACTTCCACAGGAAGAGACTGCTCACGAATTAGAAGGTGATTTGGCTAAGGTTCGTGCCATTGCTTACGATATTGTCTTGAACGGTTATGAGCTTGGTGGTGGTAGCCTTCGTATCAATCAAAAAGACCTTCAAGAACGCATGTTCAAGGCTCTTGGTTTCTCAGCTGAAGAAGCAAATGACCAGTTTGGCTTCCTTCTTGAAGCCATGGACTATGGTTTCCCACCACACGGTGGCTTGGCTATCGGGCTTGACCGATTTGTTATGTTGCTTGCTGGAGAAGAAAATATCCGTGAAGTCATTGCCTTTCCTAAGAACAATAAGGCAAGTGACCCAATGACACAAGCTCCTTCAACAGTAGCTCTCAAACAACTAGAGGAACTCAGCTTACAAGTAGAAGAAGATGAAACAAGCAAAACGAATTAAGCGGTGGCGCTATTATCTGCGCCGCTTTGCTCATCAGATAAAAATTTTACGTGTCTTACAAAGCATCTCTCGGGAAAAATATGATGAGAAGATTTCGGCTTCTCTGGTCTATGGTTTTTTATCAGCAGTAGCGGTCAATTTCTTTTTCCAACCAGGGCATGTGTATTCGAGTGGTGCGACAGGTTTGGCACAGATTATCTCTGCCTTGAGTAATCACTGGTTTGGTTTTCATATCCCGATTTCGCTGACCTTCTACGCCATTAATTTTCCTTTGATGGTCTTGGCTTGGTATCAAATTGGGCATAAGTTCACCGTCTTTACCTTTATAACGGTATCCATGAGTTCCTTCTTTATCCAGTTTGTCCCTGTGGCGACCTTGACGGAGGATCCCATTATCAATGCCCTTTTTGGGGGTGTTGTCATGGGCTTGGGGATTGGTTTTGCTCTTCGAAACAATATCTCCAGTGGTGGGACGGATATCGTCAGCCTGACTATTCGCAAGAAAACGGGTAAGAATGTTGGTAGTATTTCTTTCTTGGTAAATGGGACCATCATGCTGATAGCAGGCTTGACCTTTGGTTGGGAATACGCTCTCTACTCTATGATTACCATCTTTGTCTCTAGCCGTGTCACAGACGCTGTCTTTACCAAGCAAAAACGGATGCAGGCCATGATTGTGACCAATCATCCAGAGAAGGTAATTGAAAAAATCCATAAAAAATTGCACCGCGGTGCAACCATGATCCACGATGCAGAAGGAACCTATAATCACGAAAGAAAGGCAGTTTTAATCACTGTCATTACACGTGCAGAGTTTAATGAATTTAAACAGATTATGAAACAGGTGGATCCAAGCGCCTTTGTCTCTGTCTCGGAGAATGTTCATATTTTGGGACGGTTCGTTGAAACAGATAATTAGTGATCAAAAAAACCAGCTCGAGCTGGTTTTTATTTTTCGATAATTTTGTGGGCAATCAACTGGCGATAACAAATTTGTTTATTGCTTTTAGCATCATTGATGATCTGGAGAATAGTTTCAAAGGAAACACGACCAAGCTCCAAACTATTGATATCGACATAGGCTGCCAAGTTGAGCTTGGGATTGACTGAGTCGAAGCTGAGGACAGGGACATCCAGTTGGTGTTTTGCGATGTAATCACAGACCCCTGCAGCAAGGAGACTATCAATGGTAATAATAGCGTCAATATTTGGATCGTGTTTGAAGAGAAGTCTACTAAAGCGATAACCATTATCTTCAAGAAATTCAGTAGCAAAGTAAGTCAGATTAGTATCGAGAGGAAGTTGGTATTGTTTTAGAGCTAGCTCGTAACCTGTCAGACGGTCTTGTGTTACGAAGAGTCGCTTAGTACCTCCGATAAAGGCAATTCGCTTGCATCCTTTTTTGATGAAATATTCGGTTGCATCAAAACCAGCTTGGACATTGTCGTTATCGACAAGAGGAATAAAGGGTGAAATGGATTTTCCTAGGATGAGGAAGGGGAATTGCTCATCAGCGACCAGTTTGACCAAGGGATCTTCCTCTTCGGCATAAAGGAAAATCAAACCATCCACACGTTTACCGTAAACCATCTGTGAAATAGCTTTAAGGCGCTCTTTTTCATCTTTACCTGTCGCGATCTGAATGGCGTAGTGGTTTTCAGAGGCGACTTGGGCGATACCACGGAGGACAGATGGGAAGAAAGGATTTTGATAGAAGGCGTCTGAGTCGTCAGGAAGCACCAAGCCGATAACTTGGGTATAACTGCTTACCAAACTACGAGCGTTGAGGTTGGGGTGGTAATTGAGCTCCTTCATAGCCTTACGAACACGTTTTTTTGTTTCGTCGCTAATGGTTGATTTGTTTTGAATAACACGGGTTACGGTTGAAGGTGAAACACCAGCAGCCTTGGCCACGTCTTTAATCGTAACGGGCATAAAAATCTCCTATTTATGGTAATCTGGATCACGGAAATGCGTTTTATAAAAGATAGTGACCAGATACAGAACAAAAAGAATGTTTTGTACAGTGATGAGGTTTGACATATTTTGGCCAAAGAGTCCCAAAATAAGTGTAATCAGAGTTGGTAATCCTAAACAGTTCAAGATAAAATGGTAGCACTCTTTAAAGGTCCTAAATGAAAAGAGGCGTGATTTCTTAGTGATATAAAGGAGAAGACTCGCTCCTAGAGAGACGATAAAGAAATTCAAACCAAAGAGGAAGCTCGCACCGAGAACTAGAAAGAGACTGATATAGACACGATTCTGCTGGTACCAGTCTTTAGAAATGGCTTGGGTCAAGCTGTCTTTACTTTTGAAACTCTCAGTCTCAATCGCTCGGTAAGAGACACGGGTCAGTTCTTTACTTTCTTTGCTGATGACGAGCTCATTCGTATCGAAATGCAGTTGCAAGTCCTTAGGTAATTCCTTGCTTTGACTTGGACCGATCACAATAGAAGGCTCTTGACTAGCTGTTCCAGTATAAGTTAATTTGCCATCAACAATTGTAGCGTGTTCAGAGAGATCCTGTACAACCTTATCTGTCAATGGTTCATAGACATTATCGATAAAGGTTTCTAGCGGATAAGTCTCCTGCGAGCTGTTTTGGATGGCAATAGGTACCATAGATAAGCTGATAAGGAAGATACTGGTAAAGAGAAGTTGGAACCAGTTGAGTCCGAAACGTTTGGACAGGGGCTTACGAAATCCCCAAATACTTGAAAAATAGGAAAATGGATATGGAAGCATAGGTATCTTTCTAAAAGGTGTTTTCTATATGAGTATTATATAGAGAAATGTGCTTTATTTCAAGTCTAGGAGATAAATTGCTTGCTACAAGGATAGTTTTACAGTAACAAGTTTTAAAATGAAAAAGGGTGGCGGGGATAAATTATCCCTTGTCGCCACCACTTGTAAGTCCTGAAACAAAGTTCTTTTGTAGGAAGAAGAAGAGAATACAGATTGGAAGGGCAATGAGGATAGCACCTGCTGAGAAGTAGGCAATCTTCAAGTTTTTCACATTGCTAACGAAGGTTTGGAGACCTACGGCAACAGTAAAGTATTCTTTCTCACGAAGCAAGAAACTAGAAAGGATATAGTCTCCAAAAGGTCCCATGAAGGCCCAGAGAGCTTGTACGGCAACCATTGGGCGAACAAGTGGAAGAACAATTTGCCAGAAGCGGCGGAAGTGTCCTGCACCGTCTAGTTTTGCAGATTCGTCTAGAGACATTGGCACTGTATCGAAGTAGCCTTTCATGAGCCAAGCATTCATCGGGATACCACCACCAACGTAGAGGAAGATGAGGAACCAGCTGTGGTTAAGGGCGTTCAACATAAGTGCCATAACGAAGAAGGCTGTCAAAGCGGCCATGGTTGGCACCATTTGGATAATCAAGAAGAAGACCAAACTTTGTTTACGAGCCAAGAAGTTGTAACGGCTGTAAGCATAACCAGCAAGTACGATAATACTTGTTTGAACAGCCATAGTAATTAAGGCGATAATCAAAGTGTTGAGATACCAAGTACCGTATAGGGTTTCAGTAAAGAGGCCTTTAAAGTTATCAAAATTGAGGTCGATATTAGTATCTAGTTTAAAGGCTGAGACGTTACCTGCTTTAAAGGCTGACATGATGGTAATCAAAAGTGGATAGATAATCACGATTGATAGGCCAATTAAGTAGAGGTAAGTAAGGGTTTGAGTCAGTCTACGTTTGAGTTTAATTGAGTTATTCATCTTAGACGTCCTCCATATCAAATGCGTGTAGTTTCTTGAATGCGATCATAGAGATTGAGATGACAATGATAGAGATAATCAAGGTAACAGCTGCCGCCATTGAGTATCGAGGAGATGTACCTGTTGTCAAACGGTAGATCCATGAGATCAAGATATCGGTTGAACCAGCTCCCCCTCCGACACTACCAGGACCTCCACCATTGAAGAGGTACATGATAGAGAAGTTGTTAAAGTTGAAGGTGTATTGGCTAATCAAAGTAGGTGCAGCAACAGCCAAGATCATTGGGAAAGTGATGTTGCGGAATTTTTGCCAAGCATTAGCACCGTCAATATAAGCTGCTTCGTAAAGGTCGTTAGGAATAGATTGCAAGATACCCAAGGTCAAAACGTAGATATATGGGAATCCAAGCCAACCTTGCATCATAATCAAGGCAATCTTAGTCCAAGTTGGGTCTGTTTTCCAAGGAATAAGAGCACCATCAAGGAAAGGAAGGAATTTAGCCAAGATTGGCAATACTTGAGTGTTGATAGCACCAACACTATCGTTAAACATGTTTGAGAATGTCAGGATAGTGATGAAGGCTGGGACAGCCCAAGGAAGAAGGAAAATAACACCGAAGATACGTTTTCCTTTGATAAATGGTTGGTTAGCAATGATAGCTGTGAAGATACCAATGACGATCTGTAAAGTTGAGGCAGATAAAGCCCAGATGATAGTCCAAGAAAGGACGGCACCAAAGGCAGAACGGAAGGTACTCAAGCTCCAAATGTTTGTAAAGTTGGTCAAACCAACCCAGTCCAACAATTTGTTTGGTGGCAAGTGTTGGAAGTCGTAGTTGGTAAAGGCGATCATCAAGGTTACGATAACTGGGAAGATAATCGCAAAAGTCATGGCAATGTAAGATGGAATGATTAAGAGGTAAGGGAAGCCATTTTCATAGATTCCTTTGACCATTTCTTTAAAGGTAAGTGCTACTGGTATGCCATTGTTAATGTGTTTGGCAGTTGTATGTGCGTCTTTGATATTTGCGAAATAAAAGAGTACATAAACAACTACAAAGATTAAATGGAAGGCACCACGAATCAGCATAAAGAGGGAATTATCACGACCTGGTTTGTCACCAAGAGTGATGAGATTGCTCAATTCAGGGGCTGCAAGTGCTAGGAAGTAAAGGACGAATACGATGGTTACACCAAGGAAGATAAAACCTTTGGCTTTTTGTTTATTGTAAATCTGTCCTAACCCAGGAATGATAGACAGCAGAGCTGCTTTACTAGGTTGTTGCTTTTCCATAATAACTCCTTTCATAGGATACTGGTTTCTAATTAAAACCTAAACTATATATGTTTTTGATTGATAAATTCAAAGGGGGATTTGATTTCCACCCCCCTTGAACAAATTTTTTATTCACCAAATTTTTGTTTGATTGTTTCTTTGATCAATGTTACAGCGTCGTTAGCAGCTGTTTTCGCATCTTTCTTACCACTTACAGCATCAAAGAGCATAGTTTTCGCTGGATCCCAAACTGCAGACATTTGAGAAATGTTTGGCATTGGTTGAGCGTTCTTGAACTGTTTGATAACAGCTGTTGTCAACTCATCATTTTTACCTTCAGCATATGTACGAGCTTCAGTGTTAGCTGGGATTTCGTTAGTTGTATCGTAGAAGGCTTTTTGTTCTTCAGTTGAAACAAGGAAGTCTACAAATTTTTGAGCGCCTTCAAGGTTCTTAGTGCTTGATGGGATGATCCAAGCTTTACCACCACCGAATGCAGCATATTCTTTTCCATTTGGAAGAGTTGGGATAGTTGCAACACCGTAGTTTACTTTAGCATCTTTAAAGGCTTGAGCTTTCCAAGGTCCGTCGATGATAGCAGCTGTTTTACCTTCTTGGAATTGAGTTTGGATTAAGTTGCCAGCACCTTCAGTATCTTGCATACCTTTAGGCCATTTTTCATACCAAGATTTAGCGTAGTTGATACCTGCGATAGAACCGTCGTTTGCAAGACCGATATCTTTGGCGTCTTTACCGTTTTGTCCGAATACGTAAGCACCGTTACCAGCAAGAAGTCCATATGCATAGTAGAAGTTTGTCCAGTCAGCTAGGAAAGCAGAAGTTTTTCCATCTTCTCCAGCGAAGGCATATTTGCTATCTTTAGCAAGGTTTTCTAAGTCAGCAAAAGTTTTTGGAGCTTCTTTTACCAAGTCTTTGTTGTAGTACATAACAAGTGACTCGATAACAGCAGGAGCACCGTAAACTTTACCATCAGCAGCTGTTACAAGAGATTTAGTTTTATCATCTGTTTTAGCGCCGTCGCTCAATTTAACTTCTGAAAGTTGTCCGTCAGTACCAAGGCTACCTACACGGTCGTATGGAGCCATCATAACGTCAGCAGCTTGACCTGATTGGTTGTCAAGAGAAAGTTTGTCAAGCCCACCCATTTGGTCTCCTGTTTTGATGGTAACTTTTACGCCAGCTTCTTTTTCGTAAGCTTTTGCAGCTGATTCAGCAAAGGCTTTATATTGGTCTTCAACGTAGAAAGTGAGTTCTTTGGCTTCAGATGAACCAGAATCAGCAGGCTTATCAGCAGTTTTGCTTCCGCAAGCTACCAAAAGCAAGCTAGCAAGTGTAGCAGTTCCAAGCACAGCAGCGCTCTTCATGAATTTAGATGACATAGTGTATTCCTCCTAAAGAATAACAAATTTTATAATGAGGAAACGCAAACGTTTTCCTTTATGGGACTAGTATAACACAATCAGAAAGCGGTTGCAAGTGTTTTTTGTAAAAATTTTTAAAAAAATTGTAAAAAAAGTAAACGCTTCATCATCATATAATAGTAGAAAATCCCAAAAATTGGTTTTGTTTTAAATTTAAAAAAAGTTGAGAAAACGATTGCCTAATTTACAAATGGAAAGCAGAGAGGATTCTCACTTTATTTTTGCTTAATAAGGTAAGTGAAACCCTTATTCCTATTTTGTTTGTTTCCTGAAAGGATATATATACAAGTAAGAAGAAAAAATTTAAAAAAATAATCAAAAAAGTTATTTAAAACCGCTTGCATTTATCAAGAAAATGAGTTATACTAGTAATAGCGCAAACGTTTGCGTTCATAAAAATGTAATATCTAACTATAAACACATGAGGTGCTTATTATGAAAAAACGTCAAAGTGGTGTGTTGATGCACATTTCTTCTCTTCCAGGGGCATACGGAATCGGATCATTTGGTAAAAGTGCTTACGACTTCGTTGATTTCTTGGTTCGCACAAAACAACGTTACTGGCAAATCCTTCCACTAGGAACAACTAGTTACGGAGACTCTCCTTACCAATCTTTCTCAGCCTTCGCAGGGAACACTCATTTTATCGATTTAGATATCTTGGTGAAACAAGGCTTGTTGCAAGCAAGTGACCTTGAAGGAGTTGACTTTGGTAGTGATGCTTCTGAAGTTGATTATGCGAAAATCTACTATGCACGTCGTCCTCTTTTAGAAAAAGCGGTAAAACGTTTCTTGGAAGTAGGAGATGTTAAAGATTTTGAGAAATTCGCTCAAGACAACCAATCATGGCTTGAACTCTTTGCAGAGTATATGGCTATCAAAGAGCATTTTGACAATCTTGCTTGGACTGAATGGCCAGATGCAGATGCTCGTGCTCGTAAAGCTTCAGCACTTGAAAGCTACCGTGAGCAATTGGCAGACAAGTTGGTTTACCACCGTGTGACTCAATACTTCTTCTTCCAACAATGGTTGAAATTGAAAGCTTACGCTAACGACAACCACATCGAAATCGTTGGAGACATGCCAATCTACGTAGCGGAAGATTCAAGCGATATGTGGGCAAATCCACATCTCTTCAAGACAGATGTCAACGGTAAGGCGACTTGCATCGCAGGATGCCCACCAGATGAATTTTCTGCAACTGGTCAGCTTTGGGGTAACCCAATCTATGACTGGGAAGCAATGGACAAAGACGGCTACAAATGGTGGATTGAACGCTTGCGTGAAAGCTTCAAAATCTACGATATCGTTCGTATCGACCACTTCCGCGGCTTCGAATCTTACTGGGAAATCCCTGCTGGTTCCGATACAGCAGCACCTGGTGAGTGGGTGAAAGGTCCTGGCTACAAGCTTTTTGCAGCCGTTAAGGAAGAACTTGGTGAGTTAAACATCATCGCAGAAGACCTTGGTTTCATGACAGACGAAGTTATCGAATTGCGTGAACGTACTGGCTTCCCAGGAATGAAGATTCTTCAATTTGCATTCAACCCAGAAGACGAAAGCATCGATAGCCCACACTTGGCACCTGCTAACTCAGTTATGTACACAGGAACACACGATAACAATACGGTACTTGGTTGGTACCGTAACGAGATCGATGATGCGACTCGTGAATACATGGCTCGCTACACTAACCGTAAAGAATACGAAACAGTGCCACATGCTATGCTTCGTACAGTCTTTTCATCAGTTAGCTTCATGGCAATTGCAACTATGCAAGATTTGCTAGAATTGGATGAGGCAGCTCGTATGAACTTCCCATCTACCCTTGGTGGAAACTGGTCTTGGCGTATGACTGAAGATCAATTGACACCAGCTGTCGAGGAAGGCTTGCTTGACTTGACAACAATCTATCGCCGAATCAATGAAAATTTGGTAGAATTAAAGAAATAATACAATATCAGGAGACACCTTAAACATGTTATCACTACAAGAATTTGTACAAAATCGTTACAATAAAACCATTGCAG
The DNA here is from genome assembly GCF_001076775.1 of Streptococcus pseudopneumoniae. GTDB lineage: Bacteria > Bacillota > Bacilli > Lactobacillales > Streptococcaceae > Streptococcus > Streptococcus pseudopneumoniae_G. Next base: position 30,978 of record NZ_JVGV01000027.1, on the reverse strand, counting down.
AATGTAGCAATGAAGAGCTTTACCTGGCTCTTCTTAACTACAGCAAGCTTGCAAGTAGCAAAAAACCAGTTAACACTGGTAAGAAAAAAGTTTACTACATCTCAGCTGAGTTCTTGATTGGTAAACTTTTGTCAAACAACTTGATCAACCTTGGTCTTTACGACGATGTCAAAAAAGAACTTGCAGCTGCAGGTAAAGATTTGATCGAAGTTGAAGAAGTTGAATTGGAACCATCTCTTGGTAATGGTGGTTTGGGACGTTTGGCTGCCTGCTTTATCGACTCAATTGCTACTCTTGGTTTGAACGGTGACGGTGTTGGTCTTAACTACCACTACGGTCTTTTCCAACAAGTTCTTAAAAATAATCAACAAGAAACAATTCCAAATGCATGGTTGACAGAGCAAAACTGGTTGGTTCGTTCAAGCCGTAGCTACCAAGTGCCATTTGCTCACTTCACATTGACATCAACTCTTTACGATATCGATGTACCTGGTTACAAGACAGAAACTAAGAACCGCTTGCGTTTGTTTGACTTGGATTCAGTTGATTCTTCTATCATCGAAGATGGTATCAACTTTGACAAGACGGACATCGCTCGCAACTTGACTCTTTTCCTTTACCCAGATGATAGTGACCGTCAAGGTGAATTGCTCCGTATCTTCCAACAATATTTCATGGTTTCAAACGGTGCGCAATTGATCATCGACGAAGCAATCGAAAAAGGAAGCAACTTGCATGACCTTGCTGATTACGCAGTTGTACAAATCAACGATACTCACCCATCAATGGTCATCCCTGAATTGATCCGTCTTTTGACTGCTCGTGGTATCGATCTTGATGAAGCAATCTCAATCGTTCGTAGCATGACTGCCTACACTAACCACACAATCCTTGCTGAAGCCCTTGAAAAATGGCCTCTTGAATTCTTGCAAGAAGTGGTTCCTCACTTGGTACCAATCATCGAAGAATTGGACCGTCGTGTGAAAGCAGAAGTGAAAGATCCAGCTGTTCAAATTATTGACGAGAGTGGACGTGTTCACATGGCTCACATGGATATCCACTACGGATACAGTGTTAACGGAGTAGCAGCACTTCACACTGAAATCTTGAAGAACTCTGAGTTGAAAGCTTTCTACGACCTTTACCCAGAAAAATTCAACAACAAAACAAACGGTATCACTTTCCGTCGTTGGCTCATGCATGCTAACCCAAGCTTGTCTCACTACTTGGATGAGATTCTTGGAGAAGGTTGGCACCATGAAGCAGATGAGCTTGAAAAACTCTTGTCTTATGAAGACAAAGCAGCTGTCAAAGAAAAATTGGAAAGCATCAAGGCTCACAACAAACGTAAATTGGCTCGTCACTTGAAAGAACACCAAGGTGTGGAAATCAATCCAAACTCTATCTTTGATATCCAAATCAAACGTCTTCACGAGTACAAACGCCAACAAATGAACGCTTTGTACGTAATCCACAAATATCTTGACATCAAAGCTGGGAACATCCCTGCTCGCCCAATCACAATCTTCTTTGGTGGTAAAGCAGCTCCAGCCTACACAATTGCTCAAGACATCATCCACTTGATCCTTTGCATGTCAGAAGTTATTGCTAACGATCCAGCAGTAGCTCCACACCTGCAAGTAGTTATGGTTGAAAACTACAACGTTACTGCAGCAAGCTTCCTTATCCCAGCATGTGATATCTCAGAACAAATCTCACTTGCTTCTAAAGAAGCTTCAGGTACTGGTAACATGAAATTCATGTTGAACGGAGCTTTGACACTTGGTACTATGGACGGTGCTAACGTGGAAATCGCTGAGTTGGTTGGCGACGAAAACATCTACATCTTTGGTGAAGATTCAGAAACTGTTATCGACCTTTACGCAAAAGCAGCTTACAAATCAAGCGAATTCTACGCCCGTAAAGCTATCAAACCATTGGTTGACTTCATCGTTAGCGATGCAGTTCTTGCAGCTGGAAACAAAGAGCGCTTGGAACGTCTTTACAAGGAATTGATCAACAAAGACTGGTTCATGACTCTTCTTGACTTGGAAGACTACATCAAAGTCAAAGAGCAAATGTTGGCTGACTACGAAGACCGTGACGCATGGTTGGATAAAGTTATCGTTAACATTTCTAAAGCAGGATTCTTCTCATCTGACCGTACAATCGCTCAGTATAACGAAGATATCTGGCACTTGAATTAATACTCTTCGAAAATCTCTTCAAACCACGTCAGCGTTGCCTTGCCGTACTCAAGTACAGCCTGCGGCTAGCTTCCTAGTTTGCTCTTTGATTTTCATTGAGTATAAGATACAAGATTTAGACTAATACACTTTCCTATAAAGCGAATTTCGATTGAAATTCGCTTTTTTGAATGCTATGGATTTGAGCCAATCTTGTCTTAAAAAGAGAGAAATCATAGACACATTGAACGTTTAAAAAGTTGGTTTTACTGTCTTTCAACCTCATGCTTCTTCGTAGTTGATTACCTCATATCTCTTGTATTCACTTACACAAAGTATTATAATATGATTGTAGGAAAGAAGGTGTTCTTATGTGGAAAAAATATTTTTCAAAATATAAATGGACTGATTTATTTTGGATTTTATTTGTTATTTTAACATGCCTCTTGGCGGGTAATAGTAATCTTTACCCCCTTACCCATCAAGAAATCTCTTATCATGGGTGCTTATCGGGAATTACACTTGCCTTATTTCACTTGCTATTTATTGATAAGTTTTTTATTTCGAATCGAAAATAAATGGAGAAGCTAAAAGCTTTAAATGTTTTAGACTTTTGGGATAGATAGTTTAAAAATTGAAATTTAAAACCGCAGATCTTCTTGAAATGCGGTTTTTTGTGTCAATTATAGTTCTCTCCCAACCAAAATCTCTGCTTCAATGGTAATCTCTGTCAGTTGGCTCCAGTCAATCTTGCTCTGGTCGATGTGAAAGAGGAGAGGAGTCATACTGAGTAGGGCTTGGAGCTGCTTTGCTGTGATAGACTGGGTTAGTGAGGCAGTTTGACTAGATAGGATGGTAAAGTGATCTTGGAAATGATTTTTGATATCTTGGTTGGAATAGTCCTTGTTTGTCAGCTGGTCTTGTACCTTCTGACGGATTTCCTTGAGGTGATTTTTAGTTGGAATAACCTTTATCAAGATACCGTCTTTGGATAAAACGCGACGAAATTCTCCGTAATTGGCAGGGGAAAAGATATCAAGTAAGATATCCATGCTGGCGTCTTTTATAGGAAGACGAGCTAAGTCACCAACGAACCAATTGACTGCCCAGTTGGGTTCGCTCTTGGCAGCGATTTGGACAGAATCTTTGGAGATGTCGAAGGCATAGAAGGTTTTGTCAGGATGACTTTCTTGAAGTTTGCGAGAATAGAATCCTTCGCCACAACCGATATCTAAAATTGTTTTGGCATTTTTTGAGTTTGAAAGTAAATCAGAGATGACCTCTAGAATAGCCTGATAAAAGCCGGCTTCTAGGATTTGTTGACGGTTTTGAAAATTTTCCTTGTCGTAGTTGGCAGATTGCTTGATTTGAGGTGCCAGATTGACATAGCCAAATTTTGCTAAGTCGAAAGAATGACGATTGCAGCATTTGAGACTAGTCTCTAGCAGAGTCAGATTTTCTTGACAGATGGGACAGGCAAAGGCAGTAGCAGAAGCAAAACGTTGAAGTTTGGGTTTGAGATTTGTATTCATAGTTTAAGTGTATCAAAAGAGGCAAATGAAAGCAACTTTAGGAATAAGTAGATGGGAGATTCAGTAGAAATAAAACTAATTCTCCAATTTATAGAATAAAATTGCTTTTATATCTAAATTTCTATATAATAATGATAAGGAGGAAATAAGTATGTTAAAAGAAGTATTAACCGTTGCAAAAGTTGCGAAAAAATCATCACTCTTTTTGGGTGGTGTCGCATTTGGTACCCTTGGCTTGAAAATCTTAGCAAGTAAGGAAGCTAAAAAAGGTTATTCTAAAGCTTTGGCTAAGGCTTACAAGTTGAAAGACGGGCTAGATGCATCTGTTTCTGTTGTGAAACAACATGGAGACGATGTCTTGCAAGATGCCAAATATTTGTACGAGCAAGAGAAAAAAGAAGAGCAATTAGATAGCCTTATAGGAGAATAATATGTCTTTTAAAGTGCTACATAGAGGATACCAACATATCCGACTATCATCTTCTTTTTCACTCACCTTGGATATTCAAGACTATCTTCGTTCCTTGGCGAGAGATGAAAAGGGGATTGAGTCTATCCAGTTTTACATGGATCAACAGCACTTTACTCTACGTATAAAAGAAGGCTTTTCTGTATTAGATAATGCAGAAGCCTTTTTAAAAAGAATTGATAAAGGGAAAGTTTCTGAGTTGATGACTCTTCCCATTCGTAGAGAAGAGAGTGCTTATTCTATTGTTTCAGGTGCAGCGATTAAGCGTATGATTTTTCGTAGTTTTGTGCCGTATCCTATTCGCTATATATGGACTTGTTATCAGGCTTTGGGTTATGTTAGAGAAGCCTATCAGACCCTAGCGCGTAAGGAACTAACGATGGAGGTCTTGGACTGTTCGGCGATTTTATTGTCCTTGTTTATGAACCAATCCAAGACAGCTAGCAATATCATGTTTATGCTTGATTTGGGAAATCATTTAGATCAGTGGTCCTTGAAAAAAACTGCAACAGATTTAGAACAAAGCCTTCTTGCAAAAGAGAGCGATGTATTCCTAGTACAGGGCGATACGGTCGTTAGTATCAAGAGTTCCGATGTTCAAATAGGAGATGTCTTGGTCCTATCTCAAGGAAATGAAATTCTGTTTGATGGACAAGTAGTTTCAGGTTTAGGTATGGTCAACGAAAGTTCCTTGACGGGAGAGAGTTTTCCAGTTGAAAAAAGAGAGTCTGATTTGGTTTGTGCAAATACAGTATTAGAAACTGGAGAGTTGCGCATTCGTGTAACCGATAATCAGATGAACAGCCGGATTTTACAGCTGATTGAGTTGATGAAGAAATCTGAAGAAAACAAGAAAACGAAACAACGCTATTTCATCAAGATGGCGGACAAGGTCGTCAAATATAATTTCTTGGGGGCTGGGCTGACTTACCTATTGACAGGTTCTTTTTCGAAGGCTATTTCTTTCCTATTGGTCGATTTCTCCTGCGCTTTGAAAATCTCTACTCCTGTAGCTTATTTGACAGCTATCAAGGAGGGGTTGAATCGTGAAATGGTGATTAAGGATGGGGATGTTCTGGAGAAATATCTGGAAGTTGATACTTTCTTGTTTGATAAGACGGGAACAATCACAACTAGTTATCCTATAGTTGAAAAGGTGTTACCTTTTGGGGACTATAGTGAGGAAGATATTCTCAGAATCAGTGCCTGTCTTGAGGAACACATTTATCATCCTATTGCTAATGCTATCGTCAAGCAAGCTGAGATAGAGGGAATTGAACATGAGGAAATGCATGGGAAACTCCAATATATCGCAAGCAAGGGGATTAAATCTCATATAGATGGGCAACCAGTTCTTATTGGGAATTATGTCTTGATGCAGGATGAACAGATTCATATCAGTTCAGAACAAAATGCTTTAATTGAAGAGTACAAGAGTCACTACAATCTCTTATTCTTGGCTTATCAGAATGAATTGATTGGAATGTTCTGCATTCATACTCCTTTGAGAAAAGAAGCAAAAGCAGCCTTGGAGAAACTTAAGGCACAAGGAAAAAAATTGATTCTGGCAACAGGGGACACCTTGGTTAGAACAGAGGAATTAGTCAAAGATTTGCCCTTTGATCAGGTCTATACAGACTTGAAACCTGATGGAAAATTTGAGTTAGTAGAGGAACTGCAGAAAGCAGGTCACACTATTTTGATGGTTGGGGATGGGTTGAATGACTCAGCGGCTCTAACCCTATCAGATATCGGTGTGGTGATGAATGAGAGTGCAGATATTTCTAAGCAGATGAGCGATATCTTATTGTTAGATAATCGTTTGGATTTCTTCCAAGAGTTGGATTCGCTATCATCATCTTTGCAAACACTCATCAAGAAGAATATTCAAGATACCGTTGTCGTAAATAGTAGTTTGATTGGCTTTGGCTTGTTTAATTGGCTCAGTCCTTCAAATCTCTCTATCTTACATAATCTAACAACCTTACGCATAGTCCTGCGTAGCCTGTCTATTAAGGCTAGATAGATGTGGATATCAACAACAAAAAGGAGTTACCTTTCTCGAGGTTAACTCCTTTTTTATAGGTAAATGTTGAACAGTTTAGTAAGTCAATACAAAATATTTTTTCTTTCCACGACGGATAACAGTCAGTTCGTTCTCTAACTTATCTGCGTTACTCAAGACATAGTCAAGGTCTTGGATGCGGTCACCGTTTACGTAGATAGCTCCATTTTGGACATCTTCACGGGCTTGGCGTTTTGAGTTAACTACACCAGATGACACGAGCAGTTCCACGATGTTGAGGTTTTCGTCTGCTTGAACTTGGTAGTTTGGCACGCCACGAAGTCCTTGTTTGAGTTCTTTGACAGAAAGGTTTTTGATGTTTCCTGCAAAGAGTTGCTCAGTGATGTTGAGGGCTTCTTTGTAAGCTTCTTCGCCGTGAACAAGTGTAACGACTTCACGAGCCAAGACTTTTTGAGCCAAGCGTTCGTGTGGAGCTGCTTCAAATTGTTTACGGATGTCTTCAATCTCATCAAGTGACAAGAAAGTAAAGATCTTCAAGAAGCGAACAGCGTCAGCGTCCATCACGTTCATCCAGAATTGGTACATTTCGTATGGAGAAGTCTTTTCAGGATTGAGCCAGACTGCGTTTCCTTCTGATTTACCAAATTTCTTACCAGTTGCATCTGTGATCAATGGAACAGTGATTACGTGGCCAGTTTTGTCAGCTTTACGACGAAGCAATTCGGTACCAGCTGTCATATTTCCCCACTGATCAGAACCACCGATTTGAAGAGTGACATTATGGTCTTGGTTAAGAACGAAGAAGTCGTAACCTTGCATGATTTGGTAGGCAAACTCAGTGTATGAAATTCCTGTTTCGATCCGTTTTTTCACAGACTCCTTGCTCATCATGTAGTTGACAGTAAAGTATTTTCCGATATCACGGAGGAAATCAATGAAGCTGATGCTGCCAAACCAGTCGTAGTTGTTGACCATGACAGCTTTATTTTCACCATTTTCAAAGTCAAGAAAACGAGACAGTTGTCCTTGGATAGACTTGACCCAGCCATCTACTGTGTCTTTTGTTTGGAGACTACGTTCAGCATCTTTGAAGGACGGATCTCCGATGAGACCTGTAGCACCGCCAACGAGCGCATAAGGTTTGTGACCTGCTAGTTGCAAGCGACGACTTGTCAAGATTGCGACAAGGTGGCCTAGGTGAAGGCTGTCAGCAGTTGGATCATAGCCAGTATAATAAGAAACTTGACCTTCTTCTAGGGCTTTACGCAAAGCTTCTTCATCAGTCGTTTGAAAAATCAAACCACGCTCTTTTAGCTCATCAAAAATGTGCATGTGTCTTTTCTCCTTTATAAAATATTGTTTCTACCTATTGTATCACAAACTTGGGCAATAGCCTAGTAGAATAGGGAAGAAAGTGGCTATTTTATTGAAAGTTTACCTTTTATGGTATAATAGAAAGAGTGAGGAAATCCATGCAAAATCAATTAAATGAATTAAAACGAAAAATGCTGGAATTTTTCCAGCGATTAAAATCAAAAATAAATCATAAAAAATCAGAGAAAGTCTCAGAAGAGAAGCAGTCGGATGGGACAGGTGGGAGAATTCTGTCTATTCTAGGTAGCATTTTAGTTGCTATCAAGGGAATTTTGAATACTCTCTTTATTCTAGGCTTTATCGGTGGGCTTTTTGGTGCTGGTGTAGCTCTTGGTTATGGAGTTGCTTTGTTTGACAAGGCTAAGGTTCCCCAATCGGAGGACTTGGTCAAGCAGGTTAAAAATATTTCTTCCATCTCAGAAATTGTTTATGCAGATGGGAGTGTCATTGCTTCTATCGAGAGTGACCTACTGCGAACTTCTGTTTCATCTGAGGAAATATCAGACAATCTCAAAAAGGCTATCGTTGCAACTGAGGACGAACATTTTCTTGAACATAAAGGGGTTGTGCCCAAAGCTGTGATTCGGGCGACTTTGGGAACTTTTGCAGGTTTGGGCTCGTCTAGTGGGGGCTCGACCTTGACCCAACAGTTAATCAAACAACAAGTGGTCGGAGATGCTCCGACTTTGGCTCGTAAGGCTACAGAAATTGTTGATGCCCTTGCCTTGGAACGCAGCATGAGTAAGGATGAAATCTTGACCACTTATCTCAATGTTGCTCCCTTTGGTCGAAATCATAAAGGACAGAATATTGCAGGTGCCCAGCAAGCTGCTGAAGGGATTTTCGGTATCGATGCCAACAAGTTGAGTATTCCTCAAGCCGCTTTCTTAGCAGGTTTGCCACAGAGTCCGATTACTTATTCCCCTTATGAAAATACTGGAGAGTTAAAGAGTGATGAAGACTTAAAACTTGGTTTGAAGCGGGCTAAGGATGTTCTCTACAACATGTACCGTACGGGTGCTCTGACTCAAGAAGAATACGACCAGTACAAGGATTATAATCTCAAACAAGATTTCTTGCCATCAGGAACTATCAATGCTGTTTCGAGGGATTACCTTTACTTTACGGCTATGGCTGAAGCGACAGACCGTATGTATGATTATTTAGTTCAACAGGACAACGTCTCTAGTCAGGAGTTGAAAAAGGAAGCGGTTCAAAAGGCTTATCATGAGCGAGCTGAGCAGGAACTAAGTAACGGTGGCTATAAAATCACGACAACGATCAATAAAAAAATCCATAACGCCATGCAAAATGCAGTTGCTAACTACGGTCGTTTGGTAGATGATGCGACTGGGCAGCCTGAAGTAGGGAATGTTTTGATGGACAATAAAACGGGGGCTGTTCTAGGATTTGTTGGTGGTCGTAATTACCAGACTAACCAAAACAATCACGCCTTCGACACTAAGCGTTCGCCAGCCTCTACAACCAAGCCTTTGTTGGCCTACGGTATTGCCATTGACCAAGGTTTGATGGGAAGTGCTAGTATCTTGTCCAATTATCCAACAAAATTCTCTAATGGAAATCCTATCATGTATGTAAATAGTCCAGGTACAGGCATGATGACCCTGGGTGAAGCCTTGAACTATTCGTGGAATATCCCAGCCTATTGGACCTATCGCATGCTGCGTGAGAAGGGCGTGGATGTCAAGGGTTACATGGAGAAAATGGGTTACGAGATTCCGGAGTACGGTATCGAAAGTCTGCCTATGGGCGGTGGTATTGAAGTCACAGTTGCCCAGCATACCAATGGTTATCAAACAATTGCCAATAACGGTGTCTACCATCAGAAACATGTGATTTCTAAGATTGAATCATCTGACGGTAGAGTAATCTATGAATTCCAATACAAGCCAGTTCAAGTGTACTCGAAGGCAACAGCAACAATTATGCAGAGTTTGCTTCGTGAGGTGATTTCATCTCGGATCACTTCAAGTTTCCAAACGGATTTGGCTTCTATTAATTCAAGCTTAGCTCGTGCAGACTGGATTGGTAAGACTGGGACAACCAATGAAGATGAAAATATGTGGCTCATGCTTTCGACGCCAAGATTGACTCTAGGTGGTTGGCTAGGGCATGATGACAACCGCCCAATGGCTAAGGGGGCTGGGCATTATCGAAATGCCAAATATATGGCTTACTTGGTCAATGCTATCCAACAGGCTGAGCCTGGTGTTTGGGGCAATGAACGCTTTAATCTTGATTCTAGTGTGACCCAATCTCAGGTCCTCAGATCTACAGGACAGAAGCCAGGCAAAGTATCCGTTAATGGAAAAACAGTGGATCTTTCAGGGGCTACTGTAACGAGCTATTGGGCTAATAAAGTGGGAGCTCCTACAACAAGCTATCACTTTGCTATTGGAGGAAGTGAAGCAGATTACCAAAATGCTTGGTCAAGTATCGTTAGCACACTACCAACTCCTTCTAGCTCAAATACTAGTTCGAATAGCAGTTCAAGTAGTAGTTCTAACAATAGTAGCAATTCAAGCGCTACTAAACCTTCTTCTTCAAGGGCGAGACGATAAGTTCTTTAAACTTTTCTAAATGAAGTGGCTAATCAATGGATTGCCACTTTTTTCTTTTTTCCTTTCGTGTTACAATAAAGGTATGAATCGGTATCAGAAAAAGATTGTTAAAGGAACTATTTATTCGCTCCTATCCGGCTTAATCTGGGGAATCTGTGGAATTTTAGGAGAATATTTCTTTACTCATTATCAAGTGTCCTCTGGCTGGATTACCTCTATGCGTTTGACACTAGCAGGGAGTCTTGTGCTCATTTGGTCTGCAATACAATTAAAATCGCAAGTGCTAGATATTTGGCGAGATAAGAAAAATTACCTACCCTTTTTAGCCTATGCTATTTTGGGGATTTTTTCAGTTCAGTATTTTTTCTATCTCTGTGTAGAATACTCAAATGCAGCGACAGCAACTATTTTACAGTTTATCAGTCCTGTCTTTATCCTCTTTTACAATCGCTTGGTTTATCAAAAACGAGCGTCAAAAAGCGCTATTTTTTATGTTTTGGTTGCCATGTTGGGTGTTTGCTTGATGGCGACAAAGGGAGATCTCTCTCAATTATCCATGACACCGCTAGCACTTGTGACGGGTTTGCTGAGCGCCATGGGGGTCATGTTTAATGTTATCTTACCTCAACCTTTTGCTAAGCGTTATGGGTTTGTACCCACGGTTGGGTGGGGGATGATTTTGGCAGGTTTATTTAGCAATGTCCTCTCGCCGGTTTACCAGCTTTCCTTTACTCTTGATATTTGGAGTATTTTGATTTGTCTCATTATCGCTTTCTTTGGGACGGCTTTTGCTTTTTTCATTTCCATGAAGGCGGTGTCCTTGGTTTCTCCCTTGGTGGTTTCTGTCATTAGTGCCAGTGAACCTCTCTCTTCTGCCCTTTTGAGTGTTTTATTTTTAGGCTTGGTAGTGGATTGGTCCCTTCTTCTAGCTATGGCCCTGATTATTTTACCCATGATTTTCCTATCGATAGAAGAAGCTAAAGAAAGTGAATAAAAAGTCTTTTCTTAATTCTAAAAGTGTGCTATACTAGAATAGTCAATAAAACACGGGGAGATAGTTGTGAAGAGTGTTTTTAGGTTGTATCGGTAGGGGCTTGCTTTTACCGACAGCACGTTTTATCTCACATCCCTAAAAATCATACCTAAAAACAAACAAAAAGGCTTCAAATTTGAGGCCTTTTTTGGTAGAATAGGTATCATTAAAATGAACTAGGAGGCGCTTATGACTGCTACAAAAATGAACGCTCAAGAAATTATTCAATTTATCGCCAATGCTGAAAAGAAAACCAGTGTTAAAGTAACCTTTGAGGGACAACTTGCAGCTGCTGTACCAAGCTCTGTTGTCAAACTAGGGAATGTCCTATTCGGAGATTGGAAGGACGTGGCTCCCCTTCTCGATGGTTTGGTAGAAAATCAAGACTATGTTGTTGAGCAAGACGCTCGTAATTCTGCAGTTCCTTTGCTAGATAAACGTGCTATCAATGCTCGTATTGAGCCGGGTGCTATTATCCGTGATCAGGTTGAAATTGGTGACAATGCTGTTATCATGATGGGAGCGGTTATCAATATCGGTGCTGAAATTGGTGCAGGAACCATGATTGACATGGGGGCTATCCTTGGTGGCCGTGCTATCGTGGGGAAAAACAGTCACGTTGGTGCAGGTGCCGTTCTTGCAGGTGTGATTGAGCCAGCTAGCGCAGAACCAGTCCGTGTTGGAGACAATGTTCTCATCGGTGCCAACGCAGTGGTTATCGAAGGGGTCCAAATCGGTAGTGGTTCAGTTGTCGCAGCAGGAGCTATTGTTACCCAGGATGTCCCAGAAAACGTGGTGGTAGCAGGTGTTCCAGCTCGTATCATCAAAGAGATTGATGCCCAAACCCAACAAAAAACAGCGCTAGAGGATGCGCTTCGTACCTTATAATTGTAAAAGTAATAAAGAGGCGGAACCCTTCTTCCAGCCTCTTTCTGCTATATCGGAGGATAGATAGATGTTAGATTTGATTCAGACTAGACGAGATTTGCACCAGATTCCAGAGATTGGCTTGAAGGAGTTCAAGACTCAAGCTTATCTGTTGGATGTGATTGAGAAATTGACTGCGGGCAAGAATTTTGTTCAAGTTCGTACTTGGCGAACAGGGATTTTGGTCTATTTACAGGGAAGTCAGCCAGAGCGGACCATTGGTTGGCGAACAGACATTGATGGCCTGCCTATCGTCGAACAAACAGGCCTTCCTTTCGCTTCTCAGCACCAAGGCCGCATGCATGCTTGTGGACATGATTTTCATATGACTATTGCCTTGGGCTGTCTAGAGCGCGCCCTTGAGGAGCAGCCAAAGAACAATCTGCTCTTTCTGTTTCAACCTGCTGAAGAAAATGAAGCTGGTGGCATGCTCATGTATGAGGATAGCGCTTTTGGAGACTGGTTGCCAGACCAGTTTTATGGACTTCATGTTCGGCCAGATTTGAAGGTTGGACAGATTGCGACCAATACTCATACACTCTTTGCAGGGACTTGCGAGGTGAAGATTCGTTTTAAAGGTAAAGGAGGACATGCAGCCTTTCCGCATGAAGCCAATGACGCTTTGGTGGCGGCTAGTTACTTTGTGACCCAGGTGCAGTCAGTTGTCAGCCGCAATGTCAACCCAATCGAGGGAGCAGTGGTGACCTTTGGAGTTTTCCAAGCTGGAACAACAAACAATGTTATCACAGACACAGCCTTTTTGCATGGAACTATTCGGGCCTTGACACAGGACATGAGTCTTTTGGTGCAAAAAAGGGTCAAAACAGTTGCAGAAGGGGTTGCAGCTGCCTTCGATATGGAAGTCGAAGTGGAACTCAAACAAGGTGGTTACCTGCCTGTTGAGAACCATCCAGCCTTGGCGCGTGAACTGATGGACTTCTTTGAAGAGAAAGAGGGAATCGAGTTGATTGATATCGAGCCTGCTATGACAGGTGAAGACTTTGGTTATCTCCTTTCAAAAGTTGATGGCGTTATGTTCTGGCTAGGTATTGATAGTCCCTATGCCCTTCATCACTCTCAGATGAGTCCTAAGGAAGAAGCATTAGCTATTGGGGTGGATGCGGTCTCTAGTTTCCTGAAAAAGAAGGCAGCAGAGTAGAGGGCTTGTCTATGAAATCGGAATTACGTAAGCAAGTCTTGCACGAAATGAAGGATTTACCTCGAGAGCAAAAACAGGCTATGGATCAAGCTTTAACGGATCAATTTTTGGAACATCCCTTCTACCAAGAAGCTAAGATCATCGCAACCTACCTCTCTTTTCCTCATGAGTTTCAAACGCAGGAACTGATTGAGCAGGCGCTGAAGGACGGCAAAAAGGTTCTGATACCCAAAACCTATCCCAAGGGGCGCATGGACTTTGTGGTCTATGATCCGCAACAACTGGTCAAAACTTCCTTTGGCTTACTGGAACCACAGGGAGATTTGGAAGTGGTGGATGCCTCTCAGATTGATTTGATTCATGTTCCTGGTCTGGCTTTTACGACGGAAGGATATCGGATTGGATACGGTGGAGGTTATTATGATCGCTATCTGAAACATTTATCTGGTCATACTTTTAGTACGATCTATCCTTGTCAAATTCAGGACTTTATCCCTGAAAGCCATGATATTCCTGTTCAGGAGGTATTAATTGATGAAGGAAATCTTTGACAGACGTTATCCTGTGACGAGTTTCTTTCTCTTAGTGACGGCCTTGGTATTTCTACTAATGTTGGTGACTACAGGTGGAAACTTTGACAGGGCAGATACCCTATTTCGATTTGGAGCCATGTATGGGCCTGCTATTCGGCTCTTTCCTGAGCAGTTTTGGCGTCTCTTTTCAGCCGTTTTTGTTCATATTGGTTGGGAGCATTTCATTGTCAATATGCTTTCGCTATATTATCTTGGTAGGCAAGTAGAGGAAATTTTCGGATCTAAGAAGTTTTTCTTTCTCTATCTTTTATCAGGAATGATGGGTAATCTCTTTGTTTTTGTATTTAGTCCAAAATCCTTAGCAGCAGGAGCTTCTACTTCTCTCTATGGGCTATTTGCCGCGATTATCATTCTTCGCTATGCTACGCGTAATCCTTATATCCAGCAGTTGGGGCAATCCTATCTGACACTTTTTGTGGTTAATATTATTGGAAGTGTTCTGATTCCAGGAATCAGCCTAGCAGGCCATATCGGGGGAGCAGTTGGTGGAGCATTTCTAGCAATTATCTTTCCAGTTCGAGGAGAAAGACGGATGTATAGTACCAGCCAGAGGTTAGGAGCGGTAGTCTTGTTTGTAGGACTCGCAGTGTTACTTTTCTATAAGGGAATGGGGATGTGAAGAAGTTGGAAGACAATTTGTGTAATGAAAAAAGATAAGGCATTTCGAACCTTATCTTTTTTGTTTTATACTCAATGAAAATCAAAGAGCAAACTAGGAAACTAGAAGCAGGTTGCTCAAAGCACTGCTTTGAGGTTGTAGATAGAACTGACGAAGTCAGTAACATATATACGGCAAGGCGACGTTGACGTGATTTGAAGAGATTTTCGAAGAGTATTAGTCCTTTTCAGCTAATTCTTTTCCAAGTTGGATGAGGTAATCTTTGAAGTCATCTTTGACTTGTGGGTGCTTGAGGGCGTAGTCAATAGATGTTTTCATAAAGCCAAACTTATCCCCAACGTCGTAACGAGCTCCTGTAAATTCACGGGCGAAAACACGTTGTGTTTTATTAAGCGTATCGATAGCATCGGTAAGCTGGATTTCATTTCCAGCACCAGGAGCTTGATTTTCGAGGATATCAAAAATTTCTGGTGTGAGCAGATAGCGTCCGATGATTGCCAAATCACTTGGAGCATCTTCTGGAGCTGGTTTTTCAACGAAAGTTTCGACACTGTAGAGACCATTAATTCCTTCACCCTGAGGAGCTATAACTCCATATGCTGAAACGTCTTCATGAGAAACAGGCATAACAGCAATTGTTGATGCGTGAGTCGTCTCGTAATCGTTCATCAATTGTTTTGTCAAAGGGACAGCATGGTCATCTGTGATATCCATTAGGTCGTCACCAAGCATGACAACGAAGGGCTCATTCCCTACAAAAGCTTTGGCTTGTAAGACAGCATCTCCAAGCCCACGAGGATGACTTTGACGAATAAAGTGAAGGCGAATGCCCGTTGTTTCGTCTACCAATTTTAGCAAGTCGTGTTTGCCTTTTTCTTTGAGGTTGTACTCAAGCTCAAAGTTCGAGTCAAAGTGGTCTTCAATAGAACGTTTTGACTTACCAGTGACAACCAGAATATCTTCAATACCTGATTTAAGAGCTTCTTCTACGATAAATTGGATAGTTGGTTTGTCCACAATTGGCAACATCTCTTTAGCAAGTGCTTTGGTTGCTGGTAAAAATCGAGTTCCAAGTCCAGCGGCAGGGATGACTGCCTTTCTAACTTTTGATGTCATAAGAATCCTTTCTCTAGAGGGTTAAGACCACTCATTTTCTGCTTTAAATTCATTGTTCATGATGTCGTAAATGGCATCTTTAATATTGGTTCCGTGGTAAATAACTTGGTAAATGGCTTGTGTAATTGGCATATAGACTCCAAGTTCTTGCGCTAGTTCATAGGCTGCTCGAGTTGTTGAGATTCCTTCAATCACCATGCCCATATTGGCTTCGATATCAGCTAGAGATTCTCCACGACCAAGAGCATCTCCGGCTCTCCAGTTACGAGAGTGGATGGAGGTTCCCGTTACGATCAAGTCTCCTACACCGGATAAGCCACTATAGGTCAATGGACTGGCCCCAAGTGCTACTCCTAGGCGGGTAATTTCTGCCAAGCCTCGAGCGATGATGGCTGCCTTGGCATTGTCACCAAATCCCAAACCATGTAAAGCTCCAGCACCGACAGCAATAATATTTTTAAGAGCACCAGCAGTTTCAACTCCGATAACATCCGTATTGGTATAAAGTCGAAAGTAGTGATTACTAAAGAGTTCCTGAACATATTGAGCTGTTTGTAAATCTTTAGAAGCAGCAGTGATTAAAGTCAGGTCACGTACAATGGTTTCTTCCGCATGACTAGGTCCTGAAACAACGACAATATCACTGCGGAGATGTTCAGGAATTTCTTCTTCAAGGATAGTTGATAATCGTTTATGGCTATCAGGCTCTAATCCCTTTGATGCGTGCATGATGATAGCCTTATGGTCTAAGGTTTTTGCAACTTGTTGGGCAACAAGTCGTGTCACTTTTGTTGGGACAACAAACAAAATCGCATCTACATCTTTTAATGCCTCTGCTAAGTCAGTGTAGGCAATGATATTTTCATCTAGAACGACATCTTTAAAGTAGTGCTTGTTAGTATGATAGGTATTAATTTCATTGATTTGCTCGGGAAGATTTCCCCAAATACGTACCTCGTGTCCATTGTCATTTAAGACTTGTGAAAGGGCAGTTCCCCAAGATCCAGGCCCCAAGACGGCGACGGTTTGTTTTTCCATGATTTCCTCCTTAATAGAGTCCTTTCCATTATTCTATCATATTCTAGAGGATTTTGCACTTGCATTGCTGGGGAGTGATGGCTTTGTTGCTTGAAAAATATACAAAAACCGAGCCTAAGTAATAAACTCTTAGTCTCGGTTTTGATATTCCTTAAAGAATAACTAGGTTTATTTCAATTGATCTGTAATGTCTTTTGATAGCAACATTCCCAGATGGTAAGTTTTATTGATATATGCAATGACATCATTGATATTTTCAGTCGTTTGAATTTTCTCTTTGATATCAGTCCTAAATGTTTCATCCTTTAAAAGTTGTTCTTGGTAGAGTTTTTGCAGTCTTTCCTTCTCGTACTTATTAAGCAGAAAAAGGAAAACCAAGCTAATCACAACGAGGATATAAGCATATTGGCTCATAGGAAATCTCCCTGTATGATAAAGAAATAGTAGTGAATAAATCGATTTAGTGGATCTAAAATAGTAGAACAAGCCAGCAAAACTTGATAAGATTTTTGATAGACCTCTAAACCAAATTACGTATAGGATTTGGTCTTAGTTACTTAGACTGCTTTACAATCAAGTAACTTGAAGATTACGACGTCATGGTCTCTAAATCGATTATATTTAGAGACCATGACTAGTGGAGCAGTTAGCTAGTCCGCATACAAGCTTCTAGCGTCTAACAATTAGGAACTTTAGTTCCAATAACTTTAAGATTACGACGTTTTAGGACATAAATCAATCATATTTATGTCCTAAAACTAGTGAAGCGCCTAGCCAAAGTCCGAATAGGATTTGACGTTAGTTACTTAGATTGCTCTGCAATCAAGTAACTTTGGCGATTTACATCTTCTCAGGTGCTTCTACTCCAAGCAAGCGAAGGGCTTCTTTTAGAACGACTGCGGTTGCGTAGCTGAGGGCTAAACGGCTGTCGCGCTCAGGATTTTCGTCTAGGATACGTGTATGTGCATAGTACTTGTTAAAGGCTTGAGCCAGGCTAATTGCAAATTTAGCAATGATAGAAGGTTCAAAGTTATCCGCCGCACGGTTAATAATACGTGGGAAATCTTGGATGAGTTTGATGACTTCCCAGCTTTCAGCATCATTCAAGCTATAGTTGCCAGCTGTTTCTGGTTTGAAGTCTGCTTTACGTAAGATAGATTGGATACGAGCGTAAGCATATTGAACGTAAGGTCCAGTTTCCCCCTCGAAAGATACCATAGCCTCTAGGTCGAAATCATATCCATTTGTACGGTCGGTTTTGAGGTCATAGAATTTAATGGCTCCAACCCCAACAGCATGCGCTACCTGGTCTTTGTTTTCTAGTTCAGGATTTTTAGCCTCGATTTGGGCCTTGGCACGACTAACGGCCTCTGCAACAGTAGGCTCTAGTAAGATGACATTCCCTTTACGAGTAGAGAGTTTCTTCCCTTCTTTTGTAACCAAACCAAAAGGAACATGAGTAATGTCTTCACTCCAGTCGTAGCCCATTTCTTTCAAGACAGCTTTGAGCTGTTTAAAGTGGGCAGATTGCTCTTGACCAACGACATAGATAGATTTAGCAAATTGGTATTCGTTTTTACGGTAAAGGGCTGCAGCCAAGTCACGTGTGATATAGAGAGTTGCTCCATCAGATTTCTTGATGAGGGCAGGATGTTCAATTCCATATTTCTCAAGATTCACAACTTGGGCACCTTCTGATTCAACAAGAAGACCTTTTTCAGAAAGAATGTCTACAACTGCATCCATTTTATCGTTGTAGAAGGCTTCCCCGTTATAGCTGTCAAATTCGACTTGCAATTCATTGTAAAGGCGGTTAAATTCCACCAAACTTTCATCACGGAACCATTGCCAAAGAGCGAGAGCTTCTTCATCTCCATTTTCAAGTTTACGGAACCATTCGCGCGCTTCTTCATCCAAGCTAGGGTCGTTTTCAGCTTCAGCGTTGATGCGGACATAGAGTTTAAGAAGTTCATCGATTGGATGAGCTTTTACAGCTTCTTCGTCACCCCATTTTTTGTAGGCAACAATCAACATGCCAAACTGTTTACCCCAGTCTCCCAAATGGTTGACCTTGACTGTTTGATAACCGATTTTTTGGAAAATATGTGACAAGCTATCTCCGATAACAGTTGAGCGTAGGTGGCCAATAGAAAATGGTTTAGCGATATTGGGACTAGACATATCGATAACAACATTTTCTTGTTTGCCAATAGTTTGGTCAGCATAGTGTTCTTTTTCAGTGATAACAGCTTGCAATACTTGAGCAGAAATGGCAGATTTATCAAGGAAAAAGTTAACGTAAGGTCCTGTTGCGACAACCTTTTCAAAGGCTTGGCTGTTAATTTTTTCAGCCAGTTCAGCAGCAATCATTTGAGGTGCTTTACGTTCGACTTTTGCAAGTGAAAAAGCAGGGAAAGCAATGTCTCCCATTTCTGAGTTTTTAGGGGTTTCCAGTAAATTTAAAATAGCCTCTTGGTCTAGGCTATCAATGACGCTAGCCAACTCGCTAGCAATCAATTCTTTTGTATTCATTAAGAGCTCCTTTTTGGACTTTTCTACTATTTTATCACAATTTTAAAGAAAGAAGAAAAAATTTTTGAAATCTCCTATTTTTTTGGTATAATATAGTTATAAAATTAGTTATAAATATGCATATAAGAGGATTTTATGAGAAAAAGAGATCGTCATCAGTTAATAAAAAAAATGATTACTGAGGAGAAATTAAGTACACAAAAAGAAATTCAAGATCGGTTGGAGGCACACAATGTCTTTGTGACGCAGACAACTCTATCTCGTGATTTGCGCGAAATCGGCTTGACCAAGGTCAAGAAAAATGATATGGTGTATTATGTACTAGCAAATGAGACAGAAAAGATTGATTTGGTGGAATTTTTGTCTCATCATTTAGAAGGTGTTGCAAGAGCAGAGTTTACCTTGGTGCTTCATACCAAATTGGGAGAAGCCTCTGTTTTGGCAAATATTGTAGATGCAAACAAGGATGAATGGATTTTAGGAACAGTTGCTGGTGCCAATACCTTATTGGTCATTTGTCGAGACCAGCACGTTGCCAAACTCATGGAAGATCGTTTGCTAGATTTGATGAAAGATAAGTAAGGTCTTGGGAGTTGCTCTCAAGACTTATTTTTGACAAGGAGAGACGGAAAATGGCGACAGAAAAGCTATCACCCGGCATGCAACAGTATGTGGATATTAAAAAGCAATATCCAGATGCTTTTTTGCTCTTTCGGATGGGTGATTTTTATGAATTATTTTATGAGGATGCGGTCAATGCTGCGCAGATTCTGGAAATTTCCTTAACGAGTCGCAACAAGAATGCCGACAATCCGATTCCTATGGCGGGTGTTCCCTATCATTCTGCCCAACAGTATATCGATGTCTTGATTGAGCAGGGCTATAAGGTAGCCATTGCTGAACAGATGGAAGATCCTAAACAAGCAGTTGGGGTTGTAAAACGAGAGGTTGTTCAGGTCATTACGCCAGGGACAGTGGTCGATAGCAGTAAGCCGGATAGTCAGAACAATTTCTTGGTTGCCATAGACCGCAAAGGCAATCAATTTGGCCTAGCTTATATGGACCTGGTGACGGGTGACTTTTATGTGACAGGTCTTTTGGATTTCACGCTGGTTTGTGGGGAAATCCGTAATCTCAAGGCGCGAGAAGTGGTGCTGGGCTATGACTTGTCTGAGGAAGAGGAACAAATCCTTAGTCGTCAGATGAATCTGGTACTTTCCTATGAAAAAGAAGGCTTTGAAGACCTTCATTTACTGGATTCACGATTAGCAGCTGTGGAGCAAGCGGCATCTAGTAAGTTGCTCCAGTATGTCCATCGAACTCAGATGAGGGAATTGAACCACCTCAAGCCTGTTATCCGCTATGAAATCAAGGATTTCTTGCAGATGGATTATGCGACCAAGGCTAGTCTGGATTTGGTTGAGAATGCTCGATCAGGCAAGAAGCAAGGCAGTCTTTTCTGGCTTTTGGATGAAACCAAAACAGCTATGGGTATGCGGCTCTTGCGGTCTTGGATTCATCGCCCCCTGATTGATAAGGAACGAATCGTCCAACGCCAAGAAGTGGTGCAGGTCTTTCTCGACCATTTCTTTGAGCGTAGTGATTTGACAGACAGTCTCAAGGGTGTTTATGACATTGAGCGCTTGGCTAGTCGGGTTTCTTTTGGTAAAACCAATCCCAAGGATCTCTTGCAGTTGGCGACTACCTTGTCTAGTGTGCCACGGATTCGTGCGATTTTAGAAGGCATGGAGCAACCTGCTCTAGCTTATTTTATAGAACAACTGGATGGAATTCCTGAGTTGGAGAGTTTGATTAGCGCAGCGATTGCTCCTGAAGCTCCTCATGTGATTACAGAAGGTGGCATTATCCGCACTGGATTTGATGAGACTTTAGACAAGTACCGTCGCGTTCTCAGAGAAGGGACTGGCTGGATTGCTGAGATTGAGGCTAAGGAACGCGAAAACTCTGGTATCAGCACGCTTAAGATTGACTACAATAAAAAGGATGGCTACTATTTCCATGTGACCAATTCGCAACTGGGAAATGTGCCTGCTCACTTTTTCCGCAAGGCGACGCTGAAAAACTCAGAACGTTTTGGAACCGAAGAATTAGCCCGTATCGAAGGAGATATGCTGGAGGCGCGTGAAAAGTCAGCTAACCTAGAGTACGAAATCTTTATGCGCATCCGTGAGGAAGTCAGTAAGTATATCCAGCGTTTGCAGGCTCTAGCTCAAGGAATTGCGACAGTTGATGTCTTACAGAGTCTGGCGGTTGTGGCTGAAACCCAGCATTTGATTCGGCCAGAGTTCGGAGAGGATTCGCGAATTGATATCCAGAAAGGGCGCCATGCTGTCGTTGAAAAGGTTATGGGGGCTCAGACCTATATTCCAAATACGATTCAGATGGCAGAAGATACCAGTATTCAACTGATTACAGGGCCCAACATGAGCGGAAAGTCAACCTATATGCGTCAGTTAGCCATGACGGCGGTTATGGCTCAGTTGGGATCTTATGTGCCAGCAGAAAGCGCCCATTTACCGATTTTTGATGCGATTTTTACCCGTATCGGAGCAGCCGATGACTTGGTTTCAGGTCAATCAACCTTTATGGTGGAGATGATGGAGGCCAATAATGCTATTTCGCATGCGACCAAGAACTCTCTCATTCTCTTTGATGAGTTAGGTCGTGGAACTGCAACTTATGACGGGATGGCTCTTGCCCAGTCCATCATCGAATACATCCATGCACATATCGGAGCCAAGACTCTCTTTGCGACCCACTACCATGAGTTGACTAGTCTGGAGTCTAGTTTACAACACTTGGTCAATGTCCACGTGGCAACCTTGGAGCAGGATGGGCAGGTCACCTTCCTTCACAAGATTGAACCAGGACCAGCTGATAAATCCTACGGTATCCATGTTGCCAAGATTGCTGGCTTACCAGCAGACCTTTTAGCAAGGGCGGACAAGATTTTGACTCAGTTAGAGAATCAAGGTACAGAAAATCCTAATCCTATGAGACAAACAAGTGCTGTCACAGAACAGATTTCACTCTTTGATACGACTGAAGAACATCCTATCCTAGCAGAATTAGCTAAACTGGATGTTTACAATATGACACCTATGCAGGCTATGAATGTCTTGGTCGAGTTAAAACAAAAATTATAAAGAATGAATTACTTGTCATTCTAGCTGTATCAAGGAGACTTCTTTGACAAGTTCTCACTTTTTTGCTAGAATAACATCACACAAACAGAATGAAAAGGAGCTGACGCATTGTCGCTCCCTTTTGTCTATTTTTTAAGGAGAAAATATGCTGATTCAGAAAATCAAAACCTATAAGTGGCAGGCACTGGCCTCGCTTCTGATGACGGGCTTGATGGTTGCTAGTTCACTTCTGCAACCGCGTTATCTGCAGGAAGTGTTAGACGCCCTACTTGCTGGGAAATATGAAGCCATTTATAGTATCGGGGCTTGGTTGATTGGTGTTGCCTTGGTCGGTCTGGTTGCTGGTGGGCTCAATGTTGTCCTTGCAGCCTATATTGCTCAAGGAGTTTCATCTGACCTTCGAGAGGATGCCTTCCGTAAAATCCAAACCTTTTCTTATGCTAATATTGAACAATTTAATGCGGGAAATCTAGTCGTTCGAATGACCAACGATATCAACCAGATTCAGAACGTGGTCATGATGACCTTCCAAATTCTTTTCAGACTCCCCCTCTTGTTCATAGGTTCCTTTATCCTTGCGGTTCAAACTTTGCCATCTCTGTGGTGGGTGATTGTTCTCATGGTGATCTTAATTTTTGGTTTGACTGCTGTCATGATGGGGATGATGGGGCCACGTTTTGCTAAGTTCCAAACCCTTCTTGAGCGCATCAATGCTATTGCCAAGGAAAATCTGCGCGGTGTTCGTGTGGTCAAGTCCTTTGTCCAAGAAAAAGAGCAGTTTGCTAAGTTTTCGGAGGTCTCAGACGAGCTTCTTGGTCAAAACCTTTACATTGGTTATGCCTTTTCAGTGGTGGAACCCTTTATGATGTTAGTTGGCTATGGGGCGGTATTCCTCTCTATTTGGCTAGTTGCAGGGATGGTTCAGTCGGATCCTTCTGTTGTGGGTTCTATTGCTTCCTTTGTTAATTACCTAAGCCAGATTATCTTTACCATTGTTATGGTTGGATTTTTAGGAAATTCTGTCAGTCGTGCTATGATTTCTCTGCGTCGTATTCGAGAAATTCTGGATGCAGAGCCAGCCATGACCTTCAAGGATGTCCCAGATGAAGAGTTGGTCGGAAGTCTTAGCTTTGAAAATGTGACCTTTACCTATCCAATGGATAAGGAACCGATGCTGAAAGATGTGAGCTTTACTATTGAACCTGGTCAGATGGTTGGTGTCGTTGGAGCGACTGGTGCAGGAAAATCAACCTTGGCTCAATTGATTCCACGCCTCTTTGACCCACAGGAAGGGGCCATCAAAATCGGAGGCAAGGATATTCGAGAAGTGAGTGAAGGAACCCTGCGTAAAACTGTTTCTATCGTTCTTCAACGTGCCATTCTCTTCAGTGGAACGATTGCAGATAACTTGAGACAGGGTAAGGGAGATGCTACTCTATTTGAAATGGAGCGAGCAGCCAATATTGCCCAGGCTAGTGAATTCATTCATCGTATGGAGAAAACCTTTGAAAGTCCAGTTGAGGAACGAGGAACCAACTTCTCTGGTGGGCAAAAACAAAGGATGTCGATTGCGCGTGGGATTGTCAGCAATCCACGTATTCTGATTTTTGACGATTCGACCTCAGCCTTGGATGCTAAGTCAGAGCGCCTTGTTCAAGAAGCCTTGAATAAGGACTTGAAGGGAACGACAACTATTATCATCGCGCAAAAGATTAGCTCGGTTGTCCATGCAGACAAGATCTTGGTTCTAGATCAAGGACGATTGATTGGTCAAGGTACGCATGCAGACTTGGTTGCCAACAATACCGTTTACCGTGAAATCTATGAAACACAGAAAGGGAAGGAGGAGTAAAATGAAGACAGTTCAGTTTTTTTGGAATTATTTTAAAGTTTATAAGCTATCATTTGTAGTTGTTATCCTGATGATTGTTTTAGCGACTCTTGCTCAAGCCCTCTTTCCGGTCTTTTCTGGACAAGCAGTGACGCAGCTAGCTAATTTAGTTCAAGCTTATCAAGATGGCAATCCAGAACTTATTTGGCAAAGTCTATCAGGAATCATGGTCAATCTTGGACTGCTGGTTTTGGTTCTATTTATCTCTAGTGTGATATACATGTGTCTCATGACGCGTGTGATTGCAGAGTCGACTAACGAGATGCGCAAAGGCCTCTTCGGTAAGCTTGCTCGCTTGACGGTTTCTTTCTTTGACCGCCGACAAGATGGAGATATCCTGTCTCGTTTTACCAGTGATTTGGATAATATCCTCCAAGCCTTTAACGAAAGCTTGATTCAGGTCATGAGCAATATTGTTTTATATATCGGTCTGATTCTTGTCATGTTTTCGAGGAATGTGACGCTGGCTCTCATCACCATTGCCAGCACACCAATAGCCTTCCTCATGCTGATTTTCATCGTAAAAATGGCACGCAAATACACCAATCTCCAGCAGAAAGAGGTAGGGAAACTCAACGCCTATATGGATGAGAGTATCTCAGGTCAAAAAGCTGTCATTGTTCAAGGGATTCAAGAGGATATGATGGCAGGATTTCTTGAACAAAATGAGCGCGTACGCAAGGCAACCTTTAAAGGAAGAATGTTCTCAGGAATTCTTTTCCCTGTCATGAATGGGATGAGTCTGGTCAACACAGCCATCGTTATCTTTGCTGGTTCAGCTGTTTTATTAAATGATAAGACTATTGAAACTAGTACAGCCCTAGGTTTGATTGTTATGTTTGCCCAATTTTCACAGCAGTACTACCAGCCTATTATCCAAGTTGCGGCTAGTTGGGGAAGCCTTCAGTTGGCCTTTACTGGAGCTGAACGAATTCAGGAAATGTTTGACGCAGAGGAAGAAATCCGACCTGAAAAGGCCCCAATCTTCACTAAGTTGCAAGAAGGTGTCGAAATCAGTCATATCGATTTTTCTTATCTGCCTGGTAAACCTATTTTGAAAGATGTGAGCATTTCTGCCCCTAAAGGCCAGATGACAGCAGTTGTTGGTCCGACTGGGTCAGGGAAAACGACTATTATGAACCTCATCAATCGCTTTTATGATGTTGATGCTGGTGGGATTTATTTTGATGGGAAAGATATTCGTGACTATGATTTAGATAGTCTCAGAAGTAAGGTGGGAATTGTCTTGCAAGATTCGGTCTTGTTTAGCGGAACGATTCGAGACAATATCCGTTTCGGTGTGCCAGATGCTAGTCAGGAAATGGTTGAGGCAGCAGCCAAGGCAACCCATATTCATGACTATATCGAAAGCTTACCTGATAAGTACGATACTCTTATAGATGATGACCAGAGCATCTTCTCAACAGGACAGAAACAATTGATTTCCATCGCTCGAACCCTGATGACAGATCCAGAAGTTCTCATTCTCGATGAAGCAACTTCAAACGTAGATACGGTGACAGAAAGCAAGATTCAGCATGCCATGGAGGCGGTTGTAGCAGGTAGAACCAGTTTCGTTATTGCCCATCGTTTGAAGACCATCCTCAATGCTGATCAGATTATTGTCCTCAAAGATGGAGAAGTCATTGAACGTGGTAATCACCATGAACTCTTGAAACTAGGTGGCTTCTATTCAGAACTCTATCACAATCAATTTGTTTTTGAATAAGAAAGAAGTTGTCCTATGTGGGCAGCTTTTTCTTGTCCATAAAAAATATTTATCACAGCCTTAAAAAAAACATATTAGACGAAAGTCATTTTGAGTGATATGATAGGACTATCGTTATACTCAATGAAAATCAAAGAGCAAACTAGGAAGCTAGCCGCAAGCTGTACTTGAGTACGGTAAGGCGACGCTGACGTGGTTTGAAGAGATTTTCGAAGAGTATTAACATTCGAAAGGAGAGACATCATGACTAGAACGGTTGTAGGAGTTGCTGCAAATCTATGTCCCGTAGATGCAGAAGGCAAAAACATTCATTCATCTGTATCTTGTAGATTCGCAGAGAGCATTCGTCAAGTCGGTGGTCTCCCTTTAGTCATTCCTGTTGGTGATGAGTCAGTTGTACGCGATTATGTAGAAATGATTGACAAACTTATCTTGACAGGCGGTCAAAATGTCCATCCTCAATTTTATGGAGAGAAAAAGACCATCGAGAGCGATGATTACAATCTAGTCCGTGATGAGTTTGAACTGGCCCTCTTAAAGGAAGCTCTCCGCCAGAATAAACCAATTATGGCAATCTGTCGCGGTGTTCAACTTGTCAATGTTGCCTTTGGTGGAACGCTCAATCAAGAAATCGAAGGTCACTGGCAAGGCCTACCTTTCGGAACATCTCATTCTATTGAGACAGTAGAAGGAAGCGTGGTGGCTAAGCTATTTGGAAAAGAAAGTCAAGTCAACTCCGTCCATCGTCAAAGTATTAAAGATTTGGCACCTAATTTCCGTGTAACTGCTATTGATCCAAGAGACCAAACTATTGAAGCGATTGAGTCTATCGACGAGCACCGCATTATCGGTTTGCAGTGGCATCCAGAGTTTCTGGTTAATGAAGAAGATGGCAATTTAGAATTATTTGAGTATTTATTGAATGAACTGTAACGACTGGGACATCTGGTCGTTCTTTATTTTATTTTTTCAAAATTTTTGGAATGTGGGATTTTTACGCAAACGTTTGAATTCTGATAAAAAATGGAGAAATTCGACAAAAAAACTTGAAAAAAACGAAGGTAAGCGTTATGATAGAAAAGAAGAAATATTGGAGGAATAACATGTCACATATTAAATTTGATTATTCAAAAGTTTTAGACAAATTTGTTGCACCACATGAAGTGGAATACATGCAATCACAAGTAACAGCAGCAGATAAATTGATCCGTAAAGGAACTGGTGCTGGTAGCGACTTCTTGGGATGGTTGGACCTTCCTGAAAACTATGACCGCGAAGAATTTGACCGCATCTTGAAAGCTGCTGAGCAAATCAAATCAGACAGCGATGTTTTGGTTGTAATCGGTATCGGTGGATCTTACCTTGGTGCGAAAGCAGCAATCGACTTCTTGAACCACCACTTTGCAAACTTGCAAACAAAAGAAGAACGCAAGGCTCCACAAATCCTTTACGCAGGAAACTCAATCTCATCTACTTACCTTGCTGACTTGGTAGAGTACGTAGCTGACAAAGACTTCTCGGTAAACGTGATTTCTAAATCAGGTACAACAACTGAACCAGCTATCGCTTTCCGTGTCTTCAAAGAACTTTTGGTTAAGAAATACGGTCAAGAAGAAGCAAACAAACGTATCTATGCAACAACTGACCGCCAAAAAGGCGCTGTTAAGGTTGAAGCAGATGCTAACGGTTGGGAAACATTTGTTGTTCCAGATGATATCGGTGGACGCTTCTCAGTATTGACAGCCGTTGGTTTGCTTCCAATCGCAGCATCAGGAGCTGACATCAAAGCCCTTATGGAAGGTGCGAATGCAGCTCGCAAAGACTACACTTCAGATAAAATCTCTGAAAACGAAGCTTACCAATACGCAGCAGTTCGTAACATCCTTTACCGTAAAGGCTATGCAACTGAGATCTTGGTAAACTACGAGCCATCACTTCAATACTTCTCAGAATGGTGGAAACAATTGGCTGGTGAATCAGAAGGAAAAGACCAAAAAGGTATCTACCCAACTTCAGCCAACTTCTCAACTGACTTGCACTCACTTGGTCAATTTATCCAAGAAGGAACTCGTATCATGTTTGAAACAGTTGTCCGTGTTGACAAACCTCGTAAAAACGTGATTATCCCTAGCTTGGAAGAAGACCTTGATGGACTTGGTTACCTTCAAGGAAAAGACGTTGACTTTGTAAACAAAAAAGCAACTGACGGTGTTCTTCTTGCCCACACAGATGGTGATGTACCAAACATGTACGTGACTCTTCCAGAGCAAGATGCTTTCACTCTTGGTTACACAATCTACTTCTTCGAATTGGCTATCGCTCTTTCAGGTTACTTGAATGCTATCAACCCATTTGACCAACCAGGTGTTGAAGCTTACAAACGTAACATGTTTGCCCTTCTTGGAAAACCAGGATTTGAAGAATTGAGCAAAGAACTTAACGCACGTCTATAATAGAAGAAAAGAGTGGCTTGTCCACTCTTTTTACTCTCTTTATCCATAGAAATTGGCCTCAGCCAAGACTTGTGATATAATATAGAGAGCAAAAAGGCAGACGCCTAGAGACTTTATAGGAGAAACTATGTCAAAAGATATCCGCGTACGTTACGCACCAAGTCCAACAGGACTACTACACATCGGGAATGCCCGTACAGCATTGTTCAACTACCTTTACGCACGTCATCATGGTGGAACTTTTATTATCCGTATCGAAGATACTGACCGTAAACGCCATGTCGAAGATGGTGAACGTTCACAGCTTGAAAACCTTCGTTGGTTAGGTATGGATTGGGATGAAAGCCCAGAAACACATGAAAATTACCGCCAGTCTGAGCGTTTGGACTTGTATCAAAAATACATAGACCAACTGTTAGCTGAAGGAAAAGCCTACAAATCTTACGTTACAGAAGAAGAGTTGGCAGCTGAACGCGAACGCCAAGAAGCAGCTGGCGAAACACCTCGATATATCAACGAATACCTTGGTATGAGTGAAGAAGAAAAAGCAGCTTACATCGCAGAACGTGAAGCAGCAGGGATCATCCCAACTGTTCGTTTGGCTGTCAATGAGTCAGGTATCTACAAGTGGCATGATATGGTCAAAGGTGATATCGAATTTGAAGGTGGAAATATCGGTGGTGACTGGGTTATCCAAAAGAAAGATGGTTACCCAACATACAACTTTGCCGTTGTCATTGATGATCATGATATGCAGATTTCTCACGTAATCCGTGGAGACGACCACATTGCTAATACACCAAAACAGCTCATGGTTTATGAAGCACTTGGTTGGGAAGCTCCAGAGTTCGGTCACATGACCTTGATTATCAACTCTGAGACTGGTAAGAAGTTATCTAAACGTGATACTAATACACTTCAATTTATCGAAGATTATCGAAAGAAAGGTTACCTTCCAGAAGCAGTCTTTAACTTTATTGCTCTTCTTGGTTGGAACCCAGGTGGCGAAGATGAAATCTTCTCTCGTGAAGAACTCATTAAACTTTTCGATGAAAACCGCCTCAGCAAGTCTCCAGCTGCCTTTGACCAGAAAAAACTAGACTGGATGAGCAATGATTATATCAAGAATGCAGACCTAGAAACTATCTTTGAAATGGCAAAACCATTCTTAGAGGAAGCGGGCCGTTTAACTGACAAGGCTGAAAAACTAGTTGAGCTCTATAAACCACAAATGAAATCAGTAGATGAAATTATTCCATTGACAGATCTCTTCTTCTCAGATTTCCCAGAATTGACCGAAGCAGAGCGCGAAGTCATGGCGGGGGAAACAGTCCCAACAGTTCTTGAAGCCTTCAAAGCAAAACTTGAAGCGATGACAGATGATGAATTTGTAACAGAGAATATCTTCCCACAAATCAAAGCAGTTCAAAAAGAAACAGGTATTAAAGGAAAAAATCTTTTCATGCCTATTCGTATCGCAGTTTCAGGTGAAATGCATGGGCCAGAATTGCCAGATACAATTTTCTTGCTTGGACGTGAAAAATCAATACAGCATATCGAAAATATGTTAAAGGAAATCTCTAAATAAGGAGGATGTAACAATGGACATCTGGGAAAAGATGTACGAAGAAGCACAGAAATTGTATAATCCACATGAAGTATCTGATTTTGTTTATGCTAATCATGTCGTTGCCGCAGTAGAAGCAGAAGATGGGCAAATATTTACAGGATTCTGTATGGAGGGAACCTGTGGTGTTTTCCATCTCTGCGCAGAACGGGCGGCACTCTTCAATATGTACCAATTCTCGAGACAAACTAAAGTTAAAAAAGTCTTAGCTTTTCGAGACAAACCACCTTATGGTGGAAGTTCGGGTATGCCTTGTGGCGCTTGCAGAGAGTTCCTCTTAGAGTTGAACGCTGAAAATAAAGATGCAGAATTCATGATGGATTACGATACAAGAAAGACGGTGAAAGTCGCAGAACTAATCCCATATTGGTGGGGAGAAGAACGTGCTTCTAAGTTTAACAATCAATAGAAGAGTCAGTATAATTCTGGCTCTTTTTACTTAAAGCTTAAGTTCAACTGGTTTTACTAATGCTTGATTAGTCGAAAAGAATCGAAAAAAGAGCGCACAAAATCCCCTCATCTGAAAGCGTTTCAGATTAAGTTTCGATATGGTGGAAGTTACGTTGAGAAGTTACCACTTAAAAAAGTTTAAAAAAGTAGTTGACAAAGGAGGAAAAGCCTGTATAATAGTAAGAGTTGAAAATAACAACTCTGGTCCGTTGGTCAAGGGGTTAAGACACCGCCTTTTCACGGCGGTAACACGGGTTCGAATCCCGTACGGACTATGGTATGTTGCGGTTGAGGCACTTGATGAAAAAAAGATTAAAAAAGTTTCAAAAAAGTGTTGACAAGCGAAAGCACCTGTGATATACTAATATAGTTGTCGCTTGAGAGAAGTGAGTGACAAAGACCTTTGAAAACTGAACAAGACGAACCAATGTGCAGGGCACTACAACTAAGGTTGTAGTACTGAACAATGAAAAAA